>JAYNKS010000060.1:0-3528 GCA_038111345.1 Gammaproteobacteria bacterium
CCGTCGACCCATGATCGAAAAACTGGTGATCGCCAACCGAGGCGAAATCGCGCTACGCATTCTGCGTGCCTGCAACGAGCTGGGTATTCGCACGGTTGCGCTGCACTCGACCGCTGACGCCGATACCAAATACGTTCGTCTAGCCGGAGAGTCCGTGTGCATCGGGCCCGCGGCTGCTACAGCCAGTTACCTGAATATTCCCGCCGTGATTGCCGCCGCCGAAGTGACCGACGCGACGGCCATACACCCCGGGTATGGCTTTCTGGCAGAAAACGCCGACTTTGCCGAACGCGTGGAGCAGAGCGGGTTTATTTTTGTGGGACCTACCGCGGACACCATTCGCCTGATGGGTGACAAGATCTCAGCCATTAAAGCCATGCGAGCGGCTGGCGTACCCTGCGTGCCAGGCTCGGACGGGCCACTACCGAACGACGCCGACGACATCATGCGGATAGCAGCGGACATCGGCTATCCCATCATCATTAAGGCCACCGCCGGTGGCGGAGGCAAAGGCATGCGTGTGGTTCATACCGAAGCCGCATTGCTGAACGCCTGGCAACTCACCCGGAGCGAGGCGCAGGCCGCCTTTGGCAACGACACGGTGTACATGGAGCGTTATCTTGAAAAACCGCGTCACATCGAATTCCAGGTGCTTGCCGATACCTTCGGCGATGTGGTGATTCTAGGAGACCGCGACTGCTCGATGCAGCGCCGGCATCAGAAGGTAATTGAAGAAGCGCCCGCCCCAGGCATTTCAGAGGCCGTCCGTCAGGACATGGGTGAACGCTGTGCCAATGCCTGTCGGGAGATCGGCTACCGGGGCGCTGGGACCTTTGAGTTTTTGTATGAAAACGGCGAGTTCTTTTTTATAGAGATGAACACGCGTCTACAGGTTGAGCATCCTGTGACCGAATTCATTACTGGGGTGGACATCGTGCGCGAACAGATTGGCATCGCGGCCGGGGCGCCCCTGAGCATCAAGCAATCCGAGGTGCGTCTTCGAGGCCATGCCGTAGAGTGTCGGATCAACGCGGAGAACCCGGATACCTTTATGCCGTCGCCGGGCACCATCACCCAATACCATCAACCGGGCGGACCGGGCATTCGGGTTGATTCACACATCTTCAACAATTACCGGGTCCCTCCCTACTATGACTCACTGATAGCGAAAGTCATCGCTTATGGCGAGACCCGCGAGCAGGCACTGCAGCGCATGAGCGGCGCGCTTCGCGAAATGGTGATCGACGGCATCCACACCAACATCCCGCTTCAGCAGCGAATCGTGGATGACGCGGCTTTCCGCCAGCAGGCGCTCGACATCCATTATCTGGAACGGCAGCTGTCCAACTGAGGCCCCGGGGCCGATATCCCCATGAGCAGCAGTGATGGACCGGCATGGACCCGCGTCTCGGCAACGGTCGAGCAGCGCCTCGGCCGTCGGGTCGAGGAAGTGCTCGACATCCTTGGCGCGATCGCGCTGACCACAACCGACGCCGGTGACACGCCCCAGTTTGATGGTCCCACGCCCGACGATCCGAAGTGGGACGAGCAGGTGGTCTCGGGTCTCTTTGGATCCGAGAGCGATGTCGATCAGGTGGTCGCTGCCCTGCATTTAATCCTTGGGGCGCAGGCCGCTGTCACGACGGATCCCGTGCATGACCAAGACTGGGAACTGTCCGGTCGACAGAACTTCCCACCCATTCAAATCAGCAAGCGGATCTGGGTGTGCCCGCCGTGGGAGGCCACGGCTGAGAATCGCGGCATGGATATTCGCATCAACCCGGGTCTGGCCTTCGGCACCGGAACACATGCGACGACACAGCTCTGCCTGCGAGCGATCGAATCCATCAACCTTTCCGGCCAGACTGTGCTTGACTGGGGCTGCGGGTCGGGCATTTTGGCCATTGCTGCGCTGCGACTCGGCGCCTCGACGGCGACCGGCGTGGATCTGGATCCTCGCGCCCTCACCGCTAGCGTCGACAACGCCAGACTAAATGGTGTGGCTGACCAACTGGCGGTATGTGTACCCGACGAGCTCGATCCTGACCATCGCTACGACGTGGTGATCGCCAATATCCTGGCGGGAACGATCCTTGAACTCGCCGAGTCCCTGGAAAGCGCTCTGACCCCCGGGGGCACCTTGATCCTGAGTGGTATTCTGGGGCCGCAGGCCGGTCGGGTTTGCGCCGCTTTCGCGCAGTACAATCTTACTGCCTTCTCTCAGGAGGAGTGGGTTGCCTTGGTCGGGCAACGTCCGTGACGATCTTCTGGTCCTATGCCTGCGATTCACATATCCACATTCGAAACGCGTTGCAGTTTTTGCGAAAGCAATAACACCGTAACCGCTGAAGCCTTGCGTGCCCGCGGCGGGCTCATCGCCTGTGATGACTGCGGGCAGACCTTCAACGCCGCATGGAATCTGGTGGACCAAATACCTCAGCCCGCGCCCACTCTCGAATCCAACCGATACAGACCATCCCAAGCCCCTCGCGGTCAGAACAACGCCGCTTCGCTCGCTGGACCGCACCCCGCCCATTCGGACCATTTCGAGGCATCCGCCGGCCGGATCGACGACGATCTGTCGGCAACCCCGTCAGGCAGACTAGAGCCCAGACTCCGCGCGCTAGACGATCCCGTCATTGAAGAGGGTGTAGATCTCGACCTATCCACCCGGCCGACGCCAGCGAACGTCGTCAGGCGCGCCCGATGGCCCGCAGCCGGGCTCGCCCTAGCGCTCGCCGCTCTTTTCATTCAGCTACGGTTTACTCTGCTCGATGAGGTCGCGAGCGTGCCCAGCGCGAGACCCTATGTAGCCGTCTTTTGCCGGTATACCGGTTGCGAGCTGCCGCAGTCGCTCGACGGACCGGCCATCGCCGTGACACGAAGCGAAATGGATCTGCACCGCACGCAGCCGGACGCTCTGGTCGTGCGCATTCATCTAATCAATCGCAGTCGAGAAGAGCAGGTTTATCCCTCGTTGGAAATTTCCCTGCACGATTCGAAGGGTCAACTGCTCGCTCGACGCACGTATCTCCCTAACGAATTCGGCGTGGAAGCCTCCCAGAGAATCGGCGGCGAGCGCGAGGCCCTCGTGACGCTCGTTCTGGCGCAGGTCGACCCCTCGACCACGGGTCTTACCGCCAGGGCCGTGCGCTCCTGAGATATCGACCGTGATCCATTATGATCATAACAGCGCCCATTGGTCGATTGGCTCCGTGCCGATAGCAGGGCGAGTCCTTGCCGCTCCCATGGCGGGAGTAAGCGACCAACCCTATCGACGACTGGCACGACGGTTTGGTGCAGCACTTGCCGTCACCGAGATGGTCAGCGCATCTCCCGATCTGCAAGACTCCCGCAAATCCAGACGGCGAACCACGCATACCGGCGAGCGGAAACCCATCAGCGTTCAATTGCTGGGCGCGGATCCACAGCAAATGGCTGATGCGGCTCGAGCTAATGTCGATCGGGGGGCCCAGATCATCGACATCAACCTGGGTTGCCCCACGAAGAAAGTGTGTAAGCGTCTCG
>JAYNKS010000060.1:3538-6584 GCA_038111345.1 Gammaproteobacteria bacterium
CCTTTAGTGCAGAGAATTCTGGAGTCCGTCGTTAACGCAGTCACGGTTCCCGTCACCCTGAAAATGCGAACCGGATGGGATCGCCAGAACAAGAACGCGTCGATCATAGCCCGGATGGCGGAGCAGGCAGGTATCCAGGCACTCACTGTACATGGCCGAAGTCGCGAGTGCCGATACCATGGACCCATTGATTACGACACCATTGCCGCGGTTAAAGCTGCCGTCGACATTCCCGTCATCGCTAACGGGGATATTGATTCTCCCCTTACGGCGCTCAACGTACTGCGCCACACGGGCGCCGATGCGGTGATGATCGGCCGGGCGGCGCAGGGGCAGCCCTGGCTTCTCGCCCGAATCAGTCGGACGCTAGATAGCGGTACGGATCCGGGAGAGCCTGACCTCTCGGAGAAACGGGAAACTGCCCTTTGGCATCTTCAGGCACTGCATGAGTTCTATGGAATCGAGCAGGGCGTGCGTATCGCCCGTAAACATGTCCAATGGTACGCTGAAAAACTAGGCGCACCCAGCTCGTTCCGCCAACGCTTTAACCAGGCCGAACAACCGTGCGAACAACATCGCCTGCTCAACGCGCTATTCGATGAGCTGGCAAAACCGATCGGCGTCTATGAACACCACTAAAACTCCCCCCTTGGCCGATTGTGTTCGACGATCGTTGGCAAATTATTTCAACGACCTAGACGGGGCGAAGACCCACGACCTGCACGCCCTTGTCATTGCAGAAGTGGAAAAACCGCTGCTCGAAAAAGTCATGCAGCACGCCGCAGGCAACCAAATAAAAGCCTCGCAGATTCTTGGCATCAACCGCAACACCCTGCGAAAAAAACTCTCTCGATATGGTCTTAAATAGGCGCCAGACAGCCCGCACCGCTTAGAACCCGGCCCCTCTCACCTCCTCAGATCTACGCAGAGCCCCATCAAGATGAAACCAGCCGACCTTGTCCACCCGATCGCGCGTGCGCTGATTAGCGTCTCCGATAAATCCGGCGTCGCGGAATTCGCGAAGCGGCTACACCATTGCCAGATTGAAATCCTGTCCACGGGCGGCACAGCAAATCTGTTGCGCGATGCCACGATACCCGTGCGTGAGGTCTCAGAGCACACAGGCTTTCCCGAGATGATGGATGGACGGGTGAAGACCTTGCATCCTAAGATCCACGGCGGTTTGCTGGGGCGACGAGGTACCGATGATCGTCAAATGGCCGAACATGACATCCAGCCGATCGATCTTTTGGTAGTCAATCTTTATCCCTTCGCTGCGACTGTTGCCCGCGATGACTGCACGCGGGAGGAGGCTATCGAAAACATAGACATCGGCGGTCCAGCGATGATCCGCGCCGCCGCCAAGAACCACGCCGCGGTTACGGTCGTAGTCGATCAGGCAGATTACGAACGAGTTGCCCACGAAATCGAACAAACCGGCGGCGTATCGCGAGCGACACGTGAGGAACTGGCGGCCAAAGCATTCAGTCATACCGCCGAATACGACGGCATGATCTCAAACTACCTGACGCGCGATCCAGAAGACGGCTATCCTGAAGTCCTAAATCTTCAGTTCAAAAAAGCCCAACACATGCGCTACGGGGAAAATCCTCATCAATCGGCAGCGCTTTACCGCGAAGCCAACCCCAACCAAGGCTCCCTTGCCTCTGCTGAATTCCTGCAAGGTAAAACACTGTCCTTCAACAACGTAGCGGACGCCGACGCCGCGCTGGAGTGCGTCAGCGCCTTCTCACAGCCTGCCTGCGTTATCGTCAAACACGCCAACCCCTGTGGCGTTGCCACTGCCGATACTCTCATTGATGCGTACCGTGCAGCCTATGAGACAGACCCCACCTCCGCGTTCGGGGGCATTATTGCGTTTAACCGCAGCCTGGACGGTGCCACCGCCAAACTGGTTCTGGAGCGCCAATTTGTCGAAGTCATCATCGCACCAGGATTTTCAGCCGAGGCGCTCGATGCCCTGGCAGAAAAACCCAATGTACGCGTGCTCAGTCTGGTACGAATGGATACAGAGGCTTTCAGGCAATATCATTTCAAGCGCATCGCCGGCGGGCTTTTGGTGCAGGATCAGGACCTTGGCCAGGTATCGGCGCAACACCTCAAGGTAGTCACTCAGAAACATCCGACCGACGATCAGATGCGGGATCTGCTCTTTGCATGGACGGTGGCGAAATTCGTCAAATCCAATGCCATCGTTTATGCCTCGCAAGGACGCACGATCGGAGTGGGGGCCGGCCAGATGAGCCGGGTCTACTCGGCGCGCATCGCCGGAATCAAAGCTGAGGACGAACAACTGACGGTGGCCGGCTCCGTCATGGCGTCGGATGCTTTTTTTCCGTTTCGTGACGGCATCGACGCCGCCGCAAAAGCGGGCATCTGTGCAGTCATCCAACCCGGCGGTTCGCAACGCGACCACGAGGTGATTGAAGCCGCTGACGAGCACGGCATGGCCATGGTCTTTACCGGCATGCGGCATTTCCGGCACTGAAGATGCGAGTACTTATCATCGGTAATGGTGGCCGCGAGCATGCCCTCGCCTGGAAAATTGCCAGCAGCGAATCGGTCCAGCACGTGTTCGTCGCGCCCGGCAACGCGGGTACCGCTTCTGAGGACAAGGTTCAGAATCTTCCGATCGCGGCCACGGACATAGATGCCTTGATCAACGCAGCAACCGAACAGCAGGTGGATCTGACGATCGTAGGGCCCGAGGCCCCTTTGGTGGCCGGCATCGTGGACCGGTTTAACGAGGCTGGCCTTGCCTGTTTTGGGCCCGGTCAGGGTGCCGCTCAATTGGAGGGGTCAAAAAGCTTTACCAAGGCGTTTCTCGATCGACACGACATTCCGACAGCGCGATGGCAGGCGTTCACCGAATCGGAGCCGGCCCGTGACTATGTCCGCAGTCATCCACTGCCTATGGTCCTGAAAGCCGACGGACTCGCGGCCGGCAAGGGGGTCGTCATCGCCAACACGCATGAGGTGGCGCTTGATACCGTGGAGGAAATCCTGGTTCGGCAGCGATTTGGTG
>JAYNKS010000060.1:6594-9722 GCA_038111345.1 Gammaproteobacteria bacterium
AATTGGTGAGGCGGGTATGACCCTCGTGATTGAGGATTTCCTTGTCGGGGAGGAAGTGAGCTTTATCTGCATCGCCTCCGGCACGCAAGTGGTGCCACTGGCCACCTCGCAAGACCATAAAGCGCGATTTGCCGCTGACCAGGGGCCAAACACCGGCGGCATGGGTGCGTATTCCCCGGCGCCACGTGTCGACGCTCAACTCCATGATCGCATCATGAAAGAAGTCATCCGCCCGACCCTTCAAGGCCTTGCGGAGGAGGGTATGCCTTATTTGGGTTTCCTGTATGCCGGTTTGATGGTCGATCGCGAGGGGAATCCTCGGGTGTTGGAATACAACTGTCGCTTCGGCGATCCGGAAACCCAGCCGATTCTCATGCGGCTTCGCTCTGACCTGCTTCGACTGTGCCGGGCGGCGATTGATCAAACCCTTGATACCGAGAACGTGGCATGGGACTCACGGGTTGCTCTCGGCGTCGTCATGGTGGCCGAAGGCTACCCGGGTGATTACCGAAAAGGAGGCGAAATTAGCGGCCTTGGCACGATTACAGCCAACCATGTCAAAGTGTTCCATGCCGGAACACGTTTGGATCAAGGTCGGGTGGTGACCGA
The DNA here is from genome assembly GCA_038111345.1 of Gammaproteobacteria bacterium. Taxonomy (GTDB): domain Bacteria; phylum Pseudomonadota; class Gammaproteobacteria; order Arenicellales; family UBA868; genus UBA868. Next base: position 7,204 of record JAYNKS010000060.1, read on the forward strand.
TGGCGGACGTGTTCTGTGCGTGACCGCTTTGGGCGATAGCGTCCAAAGCGCACAACATAACGCGTACGAAGCGCTGGGGCATATTACCTGGCCGGGAGCGGACTGGCGCACTGACATTGGCTGGCGCGCGATCGCCCGGGACAAAAGCCAATGAGCGATACCTTCGCTGACGCGATCTCATGTTTGCGCAAAGGCGGCGTGATTGCCTACCCAACCGAATTTTGCTTCGGCCTTGGGTGCGACCCTTGGAACGAAGCAGCGGTACGTCGCATTCTGGACCTGAAACAACGACACTGGCGTCAGGGCCTGATCGTGATCGCTGACCAGGCAGAGCGGTTAAGACACCTGGTCGATATGGCGGACGAGACCCTCATGGCGGGACCGATGGCATCCTGGCCCGGTCCCCACTCCTGGCTGTTGCCTGCCAAACCCGGCGTGCCATCATGGATTCGGGGCGAGCACGCGACAGTGGCCGTTCGGGTCACCGCGCATTCGCTCGTTCGCCAACTCTGCCGGGAGGGCGGCATGGCTTTGATCTCCACCAGCGCTAACCGCCGCGGACGACCGCCGCTTCGCACGGCTCAAGCGGTTGCTAATGAATTCGGCGAAACAATCGATTGCATTATCGATGCGCCGGTTGGTAATGCGCTGGAACCAAGCACGATTACGGATGCGGCTACGGGCAACGCGGTGCGCGGTTAATCATCATGACAAGCGAAGCACCTATTTCGGATGTCGGCAAATACCTGAAATCACTGCAGGACAGGCTTTGCTCAACGCTCACTCGTATCGACGCAGGCACCGCTCGATTCCATGAAGACGCCTGGACGCAACCCAACGGACAGGGGCGCACCCGCATCCTTCGGGGCGGCCAAGTCTTTGAGCAAGCCGGTGTTAATTTCTCACATGTGCACGGATCGGCACTACCGGCCGCGGCATCGGCACGCCATCCCGAATTGGCCGGTCATCCGTTTGAAGCCATGGGCGTCTCATTGGTGGTCCATCCAGACAACCCCTTCGTACCCACCTCTCACATGAACGTCCGGTTTTTTTATGCTCGGACACCCGGTCAACCGACTTGGTGGTTTGGGGGCGGATTTGATCTCACGCCCTACTACGGGGATACCGACGATGCGCGGCACTGGCATCGCACGGCCGCCTCGGCCGTTGCCTCTTTTGGCGCTGACCTATACCCCCGGTTCAAAAAGGCCTGCGACGAGTATTTTTATCTCAAGCATCGGCAGGAACAGCGCGGCATTGGGGGTCTTTTTTTTGATGATTTCAGTGAGGGTGGGTTTGACAACGCCTTTGGTCTGATGCGCAGCGTCGGCGACCACTATCTTCCCGCCTACCAACCGATTGTCGAAAAGCATAAAGCGGATCCATTCACGCCGGAGCAAAAAGCTTTTCAACTGTATCGACGTGGCCGCTACGTCGAGTTCAATCTCGTCTATGACCGGGGGACGCTGTTCGGTCTGCAGAGCGGTGGCCGGACGGAATCGATCCTGATGTCCCTGCCGCCGCAAGTGGCCTGGCATTACGGGTGGCGGGCCCCCACCGGCAGCGCCGAAGAATCCCTGGTCCGTGATTTCTTGCAGCCGCGTGACTGGCTGGTAGCTCCAGCAGACAGTAAAACCCCGGGCGGCGAGTGACCAGAGCACTTTATACGCTCCTGCTCTGGCTCGCACTGCCCGTCCTGATTCTGCGACTGGCGATTCGCGCAGCGAAAAACAAGGCCTATCGAGATCGATGGGCCGAGCGCTTTGGCGGCGGCGCGACCGGCACACCCTGTGACCTTTGGGTACATGCAGTCTCCGTGGGAGAAGTTAATGCCGCAACGCCGCTGATTCGGCAACTGCTGCAATCCCACCCGGCGCTGCGAATCATCGTCACCACCATGACGCCTACCGGTGCCGCAAGGGTTTGGGATACCTTCGGCGAAGCGGTTCAGCACCGTTACGCACCCTACGACTACCCGCTTGCCATCCGACGCTTTCTGAACCGATTCCAGCCGAGCGTCCTGATGTTGATGGAGACAGAGATCTGGCCGAACATGATTGCCGGCTGTGCCCGCCGGGGGATCCCTGTCGCTATGGCAAACGTTCGACTTTCCAAAAAATCCGCGCGCGGCTATCGACTGATTCTGCCGCTCATTGGGGAGGCGCTCGCGCGCGTGTCGGTGGTGGCGGCGCAATCGGACTGGGACAAGAAAAACATGATGGGCTTAGGGGTCAATCCAGACAAGATTCACTCGACCGGCAGCACCAAATTTGAGATCGACATGCCGCCAAGCGTGGCGGAGGTGGCGCTCGCGGTGCGGCGCGACTGGGGACCGAATCGCCCCGTCGTTGTCGCGGGCAGCACGCACGAGGGAGAGGAATCGATTCTGATCGAAGCGCTTCAGAAACTGATACCGATTTACCCTGATCTGCTACTGGTCATTGCCCCGCGTCACCCGGAACGATTCGACAGCGTTGCCAAAGTCATTCAGAGGGCAGGCTTTCGGCTCAGCCAGAGAA
>JAYNKS010000060.1:9732-10086 GCA_038111345.1 Gammaproteobacteria bacterium
GAGAACCCATGAAAAAGGCGCTCTTGATCCTGGTATCCATATACAACTTGCCAACACCATGGGCGAGCTTTCCACACTTTATGCTGCAGCCGATATTGCCGTCGTCGGAGGAAGCTTGATTCCTATTCGAGGCATTGGTGGCCACAACATTCTCGAGCCATGCGCCGTTGGCGTGCCGGTGGTCTTCGGTATCAACATGGGTAACTTCGTCGAGATCACTAGCCTCACGCTGGCGGAAAAAGCCGGATTTCAAGTCGAGAACGAAATTCAGCTATTACGTACTCTGGAGCAACTGCTCAAGGACGCCAGCCTGCGAGCGAGTGTCGGAGAAAACGGAAGATCACTCATTCAACG
>JAYNKS010000061.1:0-9890 GCA_038111345.1 Gammaproteobacteria bacterium
CCACTATTCCACCGCCAAACCTGAAGGTGCCCTCGTGGTTGCTGATGGATGCCAAGACCGGTCTGATGTTGGCGGCCAATGACCCCGATGCCCCGGTAGAGCCTGCAAGTCTCACCAAGTTAATGACGGCGTTCATCGTGTTCCGTGAAATAGAGCGTGAGGCGTTGTCGCTTGATGATGAAGTAATGGTCAGTGAGAAAGCCTGGCGATCGGAAGGCTCACGGATGTTTATTGAGGCGGGCGACAAGGTACGTGTCGAAGACCTCGTCATGGGTTTGATTGTCCAGTCCGGTAACGATGCGGCGGTAGCGCTTGCTGAGCATGTGGCGGGAAGCGAGGAGGGGTTTGCCGACCTGATGAACCAGACAGCTGTGGAACTGGGCATGGTGAACAGTCATTTTAAAAACAGCGCGGGATTGCCACATCCCGATCATTACACCACGGCTCGTGATATCACCTTGCTGACTCGTGCCATTATCCAGCTTCAACCTGATCATTACGCCCGCTACGTGATTCCCGAATTTACCTGGAATGGGATCACCCAGAAAAACAGAAATCCACTTCTAGGTCGTGACGAGACCATCGACGGGGTAAAAACTGGCCATACCCGCTCGGCTGGATATTGTTTGGTCGGCTCGGCAAAAAAAGACGGGATGAGATTGATCGGCACCGTGGTCGGCGCCGAGGATGACAGGGAGCGGGGCGATGCGGTGTATTCGCTCATGCGTTTTGGATTTGCAGCCTATGAGCATCACGCGCTGTATACGGGTGGTGAGAAAATCGTGGAATCTAAGGTGTTCAAGGGCGCTCAAGCCTCCATCGCTCTTGGGCTCGTGGATCCGGTGGATCTCGTGCTTCCAAAGGGCTCGGGAAAAGCGCTCGATGCCAGCGTGGAGTTAACTGACCCGGTCATCGCTCCGATTGCCATGGGCGCTGAGCTAGGTACGCTCGAAATCAAGCTGCGTGGCGAGGCTATCGTCTCCCAGCCTCTGGTCGCGCTCAGTGCGGTTGACTCAGGATCGCTGTGGCAGGGCTTAACCGATACTATTCGTCTTTGGTTCCATTGATGGTCGAGGAGCAGGGAGTCGCTGATCTGCTGGCATTTCCCTGCCGGTTCCAGATCAAGGCGATGGGTCGCCAGATTGACGGGTTCGAAGAGCGGGTGAGAAATATTGTGCTGCGACACCTCAAAGGAGAACTCCTGTTGGATCTGACGACGCGTGAAAGCTCTGAATCACGCTATGTGTCCGTCAGTTGCACTATTGAGGCACAGAGCCGTCAACAGTTAGATGCCATCTATATGGATCTCAATAGCGAGCAAGACGTACTGATGACGCTCTGATGTCAGAAACGTCACAGCCGTCGATCGCTTCGAGGGCGCCCCAGCACCTTTCCCCTGTCCCTTTGAGTGCCGATTCGGTCGAGTTTTTAAGTCTCGGTCTTTGTGGGTATCAGGAGGTGATGGACCGCATGCGTGACTGGACTGACCGGCGTGGCGACCATACCGAGGATCAGGTATGGCTCCTTGAGCATCCGGCGGTGTTTACCCAAGGAGTTAGTTGCAGTGATGTGCCCATGGCTAATCCCTTCGATATTCCGGTCGTAAAATCAGATCGGGGTGGTCAGATCACCTATCACGGGCCTGGACAGTTAATCGCTTATTTTCTGATCGACCTCAAAAGGCGGAAGATGGGTGTACGTCAGCTGGTCCGCTTGCTGGAGGAGGCAACGATCGAGTTGCTCTCTGATGCTGGTTTGCAGGCGACCGCTCGTCCTGGTGCGCCGGGTGTATATGTCGGTGATGCGAAGATCGCTGCGTTAGGATTGCGCGTGCGCGCTGGCCGCAGTTATCACGGACTGAGCCTGAATGTTGCCATGGATCTCGAGCCATTTGGCTGGATTAACCCGTGTGGCTTTCAGGGTCTTGAAGTGACGAGCATGGAGCGCGAAGGGGTTGTAATGAGTTTGGCCGATGCGAGCGCTCGTTTCACCCGATCGATTCTGGCCAGACTCTAGCCCGACGCTGACTCTCTTCTTGCGCAAGGCTCTAGCGATGGCCAGTAGCGCGAGCCGCTTTTAGTCGCTCCGGTGTTCCGATGTCTATCCATCGACCTTCATAGAGAGACCCGCTCAGCCGGTCCTCCCGCGCGGCTTTTTTGAGTAGGGGGCCAAGCCCAAACCGACCAGGCGCACACCCAGAGAAAAAGGCTTTGCGATAGACCCCGATTCCCGCATACGTTAGCGTCGCTTGATCCTTCTTGTCAGCAAGCGCTCTCAAGCGATCGCCATCCAGAACAAAGTCACCTCGAGGATGATGGACCGGGTTGGCGACGAGGATAAGATGCGCAAGATCTTCAATCTGGTCCGGCACAGAGGAGAGATCGAGGTCCGTCAGTACATCTCCATTCAAGACCAGAAAAGGATCGCTTTTTATCTTGTCCAGCGCCTGCAGAATGCCCCCTCCGGTTTCAAGAGCATCGGGCGGCTCCTCAGAGATCACCACCTCGATCGAGCCTGGATTCACGCTTCGAAGGTGCTTAACGATCTGATCACTGAGGTGAGCCACGTTGACGACGACATGGGTAATGCCTGCCTCGATCAACGCATCAAGATGGTGGTCAATAAGCGTCTTCCCGCCCACCTCAAGCAGCGGCTTAGGTGTCTTATCTGTGATAGGTGCAAGCCGCCGACCCCGTCCAGCGGCAAGAATCATCGCCGATAGCATTTTTATCGAGAGTCGCGTTTGGGTTGAGGAGGCCGTCTTGGGATATCGACAGGGCGATCGCGTGCCTATAATAAGCCAAGTCTCCATCGTTTTTGACGACGTCTGAAAAGTCTATGCAAAAAGCCTTAGCATTCGATGCTTAAATGAAACAAACGCACTCTGTTTTTGATTTTGCGCGCGGCGCATGTTTCGCGTTTTTATTAGTTCCATCTGCCACATCGGCGCAGGCGCCGGTGGTCTTTGCCGACGAGAGCACCTGCCCGGCTGATCTAATAAGGGTTCCTGATGACCTGATTCCCTATCTTGAGATGGATGCGACCCGGATGCCCATCAATCTTGAGGCCGACAGCATTGACCTGCCATCCTCAGACGAACTCGAGCTTCGGGGGAATGCTTTTGCGACTCAAGGCGCTCGAGCCATCTATGCCGACGAGATCCTGTTCAACAAGAAAACCATGTCTCTGCAGGCGCAAAACGCTACGCTGTTTTCAGAGCAGGGCGATCTCATCACGGCGACAGAACTCGATCTGGAAATAGAAACCCGGATCGGGTCTGCATCAATGGTCACGCTGCAGTTGTCTAGGCGCGATGCTATTCCTAAGCGAAAAGTTCAGGATTTTTCCTCGATGACCTATGACCGCTCTGGCTTCACCGTGGCGGCGGCCGGAGCGGTAGGCAGCGTCAAGGGGCCCCGAATGACCACGGCCTCACCCAATGAAATTCGTCTATCCTCCGGCGACGCGCTGTCGCTAAGCTCAACAGAAGAAGTATCTTTGGAAGATACACCGACGGAAGCACCCGAGGTAAGAGCCAAAGCGCGAGCCACGGCTGAACGCCTCTTTCTGGAGGGGCATGATCGCGAGCGACTTCAGGATGTGGTTTACACGCGATGCGTAGCCGGGGATGACTCGGTTTTGGTGGAGGCTGAAGAGATCACGCTTGATCATGCGTCGGGGGTGGGAGTCGGGGAACACCTGAAAGTTCGGTTTTATGGCGTACCGATTGCTTATGCCCCGAGAATGAGCTTTCCGATAAACGAAGAGCGGAAAAGTGGTTTGCTGTTTCCTACCGTTGGCTTTGGCGACAACTGGGGTTTTAATCTTGAGGTGCCCTATTACTGGAATATTGCCCCCGCCCGGGACGCTACGTTCTCGGCGCGATACATGGCCAAACGAGGGCTTCTTGGGTCGGGAGAGTTCCGCTACATGGGAGAAACTGGATTCGGCGATTACAACGGCATGCTACGCGGAGAGTGGATGCCGGATGACGCTGAGTATAACGACAGTCGGCACGGTTTCAGTTACCGTCACCGACAAAATATTGAGCGCTGGGGTTCTCGTTTGTCCTTTAATGCCAACGTAGGCTATGTATCTGATCGTGATTATTTAACGGACTTATCCAATAATCTGGAGGTGAGCAGCGCCTCTCATCTTCCCCAGAGTGTTGATGTATCCGTCAACCCGGCCGATCTTTTTCTGGAAAACGAGAATTTTCAGATCAATGCCGACGTCACGGCCTATCAAACTATCGATAAAGCGGTTTCGAAAGAAAACGAGCCTTACAGTCGTTTGCCTGGCCTGCGGGTGACCTGGGACAAAGGGTTTTTTCTGGGCGCCCGAAATACCCTGAGCTATAACGAAACCCGACTGGCGCTCAAGCCGGAATTCAAATCAGAACTCATAAATTTTGACCATGCCTCCTCCTCAAAAACGACGGGTTTGCGTTGGGATACGGAGACGACGCTGGCGGCTCCGATTGAGCGAACGTTTCTGGAATTGACGCCAAAATTTACCTATGCCTATACCGCTTATGACGTGGAGAATCAGCCCGTAGATGACCCTTCGAATCCCACTCGAGGGATCTATCTTTTCGAATTGGCTTCCAAGTTGTTTCTCGAGCGCGATGTCGATTGGCGTTCGGAGGAGCACACGCAAACGCTAGTACCGAGTTTGACCTATCGCTATGTCCCTTACGAGGATCAGGACGGATTGCCGGTATTTGACTCAGGCTCCGTGGGTTTCGATAACATCGCCGATGCCTTTCTCGGCGGCGGGTTTTGGGGATCGGATCGTATTCAGAACTTCCAGGGATTCATTCTGGGCCTGTCGAGCGAAACCTATCAGTCCAGCACGGGAGATGATTTGCTTCGCTGGAGCCTGGCACAGCAGATCTATTTGGCAGCTCGAGAGGTGACACTGGAGTCCACGGGTGTCGATAGCAGTGATTTCTCGCCATTGGTCGGCGACATTAGGTTTAACCTGACCCGGAACTTAAGGACTGATGGGTTTATCAACTGGAACTGGGACGAAAATCAGGTGGATCACTGGCGATTGGGCGCGAGCTTCGATCGCGATATTCGAAGACGTCTGTCGACCTCATACAGCTGGTATGACACTTCGGATAGCCTACAACTCGACTTCACCTGGCCGATTGCCTCCCGGTGGCAGCTCGGCGCTACCGCTCTTCGAAGTGATTCAGATGGCTCCGAGCCGGGTTATTACTCAAAGGTCACAGTCGGTTATGACGCCTGCTGCTGGGCAATTCAATTAGGCTACGAAGATCGCTCCGATGGCAGTGACCAAAAGTCGCAGTCCAAATTTATGGCGACGTTCAGCCTTCGTGGGCTCGGCAGGGTGTCGAGTGATCAACTTGCGGGGGGCTTCACCACTTCTGTTCCTTCGCTTAACTGATGACTTCATTAGTGGTCATCCGTCTCGAGAATAAGACAGCCTGACAGATGGGATTACGCTTACCTCTTAGCATGCTGTGCGCTGGATGGCTCGTCTTGTTGAACGTGTGGGCACAGGCGCAGACCCCAATCAATCGAGTGCTTGTGGTTGTCAATGAGGATGTGATTACCCAATCGGACCTCGATAAACGGGTCTCGATGGCCGCACTGGAGGCGCGCTCGGCAGGTCAAAGGGTCCCGCCCTATAAGACGCTTGCGCCGCAGTTGCTGGAAGAGATGATTGTGGATCGTCTGCTCCTCGAAATTGCGGAACGTTCCAATATTTCTGTGGCGGGTGCCCAGGTGGACTACGCGCTATCAGTAATTGCCGCTCAGAACCGGATGGGGGTCAGCGAGCTCAAAGCTGCCGTGGAACAGGCGGGGGTCAATTTCGAGGATTATCGAGACGACTTGAAGCGCCAGCTCATTGTCAGGCAGGTCATTAACGCTCGTATCGGCCGATCGGTCAGCGTGAGCGTAAATGAGATTGATGAATATCTTGCGCAGAATCCACAGCCCACAGCGTCTTCAGAACGAAAGATCGAGCTTGCCCAGGTCGTCATCCCGGTTGCGCCAGGGGCGTCTGCGGAGGAGCGGCTCAAGCAGCAGCGCCGGGCAGAGAATATTCGCTCTGCTTTATCAGAGGGAGTTGCTCTTGAACAGGTCGCAGAGCGATTTGGGGATGGTGGCGCAGTGGAGGTTCAGGCTTCACTCGGGATGAGGGATGCCACCCAACTTCCGGACATTTTCCTCAAGGCGCTGAGCGGCGTATCGCAGGGGGGGCTTAGCGCTGTGTTTGAAACACCCAGGGGATGGCACGTGCTCAAGTTGATGCGTGTTCAAGAGGGCAATGTCAAAATGGTCCAACAGCGTGAGCTACGGCACATTCTGATGCGTCAATCTACTCTCCTGCCCAAGGATCAGGTGCGATCCCGTCTTGAACGCACTCGCGATCGTATTCAGGCCGGTGAGGACTTTGCAGCGGTGGCAAAACTGCAGTCTGAGGATGCGAGCACCCGAGCTGCAGGAGGGAGTCTCGGATGGGTAGATATTGGTACCTTACCGCCCGAATTTGAGCAAGCGATTGAGGGGTTGGTTTTGAATGAGGTCAGCCCGGTATTTGAAACCGCCGTCGGGCTGCATATTGCACAGGTGACCGGTGAGCGGGAAGTTGACATTGGTGAAGATCTTCGCCGACGTGAAGCGGAACAAAGCTTAAGGGCAAGGAAAAGTCAGGAGGCGCTGGAGCAATGGACCCAGTCGCTGCGGGAAGAGGCTTACGTTCAGTACCGGGTTCAGTTTGATGCCTAACAGCGCCCCGGCTACCCGGGGCGCTGTATCTATCTATCCAAGACGCTAAGGCTGCTTGAAATTTATTTCGGCCCGCTAGTGAACTCCGGATAAGCCTCCAGGCCGCACTCGGTTACGTCTACGCCGCGGTATTCTTCCTCTTCGCTGACCCGAAGGCCGACCACGGCTTTAATCGTGCCCCATGCAATAAGGCTGGCAATTAAGACAAAACCAAAGATGACGGCAGCGCCGATGATCTGCGTGATCACACTCGCGTCGCTATTGGTTATAGGCACCGCCAACAGACCCCAGATACCCACTACGCCATGGACAGAAATGGCACCCACTGGATCATCTATTCTCAGTCGGTCGAGTCCCAGGACTGAGAGCACCACAATTAGGCCGCCCACCGCGCCGATGAGCGTAGCCGCGAGCGGTGAGGGTGCTAATGGTTCTGCGGTGATCGCGACCAAACCTGCTAGCGCACCGTTAAGCACCATGGTCAGATCAGCCCGGCCGAGGACCAGCTTGGCCGTCAATAACGCGGCTACGACACCTCCAGCAGCCGCGGCGTTGGTGTTAACAAAGATAGCGGCTACAGCGTTTGCCTCACTTACACTGGATACGACCAGCTCGGAGCCCCCGTTGAAACCGAACCAACCCAGCCACAGGATGAAGGTACCCAACGTGGCCAGTGGGAGATTGGCGCCAGGTAAAGCCTGTACCTTCCCGTCTTTGCTGTATTTTCCTTTTCGGGCACCAACTAGCCATACGCCGGCAAGGGCTGCGGTTGCACCGGTCAGGTGAACCACGCCGGATCCGGCGAAATCAGAAAATCCCATTTCGTTAAGAAAACCCCCGCCCCACTTCCAAAACCCTTGAATCGGGTAGATAAAACCGGTCAACACGACACAGAACGTCAGGAAGGGCCAAAGCTTCATACGCTCTGCAACGGCGCCGGAAACGATCGACATGGCGGTAGCCACAAACACGACCTGGAAAAAGAAATCAGATCGTCCCGAGTAATAAGACCCGTCATACCAGCTTTCGCCTGTCGCGCTTAGCACCGCCGCTGGATCATTTTCGTTGCCGAGCAGGAAACTGATGCCGGGCCAGATGCTGTTCACGGCTGAGTCGCCGGGATACATCAGGTTATATCCGATCAACATGTACATAATGCAGGCAATCGCATAGAGCGCCACGTTCTTGGTCAGGATCTCGGTTGTGTTTTTGGCTCGAACGAGACCGGCCTCCAGCATAGAAAAACCCGCGGCCATCCACATCACAAAGGCGCCCATAACCAGAAAATAAAGGGTGTCCAGCGCATACCTTAAGTTAAGAATATCTTCCACTTTTGTCTCTCCTATTAAAAATAGAATTAGAGCGTGCTGCCTAGATGGCATCGGTCCCGGTTTCGCCGGTACGAATCCGCATCACTTGCTCAATTTCATAAACGAAAATCTTTCCGTCGCCGATCTTTCCAGTCTTCGCGGCGTCGCTGATAGCCTCGATAGCCTGGTCAACCAGATCCGCTGTAATCGCAATCTCCAGCTTGATCTTTGGAAGAAAATCGACCGCGTACTCCGCGCCGCGGTAAAGTTCTGTATGGCCTTTCTGGCGACCAAAGCCTTTAACCTCGGTAACCGTCATTCCTTTAATGCCGATCTGTGCAAGAGAATCTCGGACGTCATCAAGCCGAAAGGGCTTAATTACTGCGGTGACGAGCTTCATGTGTGACTCCCTGTGAAAAAATTACTGGACCAAGGGGTATTACCCCGCTTAAATAACCTCAGCCAAATACGAGCAATTTTTGTGCCAGGATGAAAAAGGCTGGAAAATTAAATACTTTTTTAGATCAAGTTGCCGAATGCACTCTGAAAACACGCGCGGGTTCCGACACGCCCTGAATTGGTGCGTTCTTTGCCTTGATCTTGGCACTGCTAATATGAATCCCGAACAATCAAGCCGACACGGGACACTCCGATATGAATACGCCATTTAAGAAAATCGCGCAGTCCCTTCAGGATGCTCTGCCTGGAGATCTTGCAGATGAAGTGAGGGCGAACCTCAAGACTGTGGTCGAGGCGTCCTTGCAGAAAATGAATCTTGTGACGCGCGAGGAATTAGTGGTTCAAGAAAAAATTCTGGCTCGTACGCGCGAGCAGTTGGAGACGCTTCTGGCTCGGGTGGAGGCGCTAGAAAAGGACCAGCAGTAGCAGCAGTCAGATCACTTATCCCAAGGATGGGACTTTATGACAAGGAGAGGTCAACATGTCTTTTGCAAAGCTGCACAGTCGTGCAGATGTAGGGCTTGATGCGCCTGCGGTCTCGGTAGAAGTTCATCTTTCTGGTGGCCTTCCGTCGTTCGCCATAGTCGGACTTCCTGAAGCGGCAGTTCGTGAGAGTCGTGAGCGGGTTCGAAGTGCTATTTTAAATTCGGGATTCGATTTCCCTCCGAGACGAATCACGGTCAATCTTGCACCAGCGGATCTTCCGAAGCAGGGTGGACGTTTTGATCTTCCCATCGCTCTGGGGATTCTCATCGCGACTGGCCAATTGACCCCGCGTGATGAAGACATCGGTGTTGAATACCTTGGAGAGTTAGGGCTTGACGGCAGGTTGAGATCGGTGCCGGGTGTGCTTCCCGCTGTGATACGCGCCGGCAAAAATCGATCCGCCCTTATGCTGCCGCTGGACAATCTAAATGAGGCGCGCCTCGTCGCAGGAATCAGACTCTCGCCTGCTGCGAATCTTTCAGAGGCCGCCGCGCATATTGCAGGTCAAGCTCAGCTGGATCCGGGCGAGAATCCTCTCAGTCAGACGACGCCTTTAAAAGATGTGCAGCATCTGGATCTAAAAGAGGTTCGGGGCCAAGCGCTAGGCCGCCGCGTGCTGGAGATTGCCGCCGCGGGTGGGCATTCCATGCTCATGGTGGGCCCACCAGGGTGCGGCAAGACTATGCTCGCAGAGCGTTTACCCGGCATACTGCCAAAGTTGACTCAAACTGAGGCGATCGAGATCGCGGCCGTTCAGTCAATCTCAAACGGAGGATTTGAGCCTCATTCTTGGGGACAAAGACCGTTTAGGGCGCCGCATCATAGCGCTTCAGCCGTGGCCTTAACGGGGGGCGGTTCGAGGGTCCAGCCC
>JAYNKS010000062.1:0-1098 GCA_038111345.1 Gammaproteobacteria bacterium
GTAAAAGCCCATGGCGGGCGTTTTCTGGCCCGCGGCGGTCGAATGGAACCTAAGGAGTTTGCGGTAGACGCGCGCACCGTTTTGGTCGAGTTTGAGAGCTTCGAGCGCGCGAAAGAGACCTATGAGTCAGAAAAATACCAGCAGGCGCTTCAGGTTCTGGATAACGCCGTGGTACGCGATTTCAGAATCGTCGAAGGGGTTGAGTGATTTCAGATAAGCGCCAGGGCTAAGTTCGATGGCTGAAGTCACCGTCGTCGGCGGTGGGATCGTGGGCGTCTGCTGCGCCCTCGCGCTACAACGGGAAGGCATTGCCACTACCCTAATAGAACGGGGCGAGATTGGGGGCGCAGCCACTTTTGGCAACTGCGCGCTGATGGCGCGCAGCGAAATCGTACCGCTTTCAAAACCCGGCGTTTTCAAAAAATTGCCCGGATGGCTGTTAAACCCCGAGGGGCCCCTCGCCGTGCGCCCCTCCCATCTGCCGGTTGCCTTGCCTTGGCTGTTGCGCTTTCTTCGCAACGCGTCCGCCGAACGCGTGGCGAGAATCTGTCATGGCCTCGGCGAGATTGCCGCGCTGGCACAAGATGATTTCGACGACGTGATTGCCGCGGCCAACGTCCAGAACATCTGGGCGCCGAACGAGGTGCTTTACCTTTACGATAACCGCGCGCAATACGACGCTGATCGGTTCAGCTGGGCGCTTCGAGAGGCCGAAGGCTGCTTTGCCACCGAGCTTGAGCCAAACGACATGCGCACGATGGAACCATCGGTCAATACAGACGGCAAATTTGGCGTGCTCGCCAACGGCTGGAAATCGTTCACGAGTCCTCAGCGGCTGACAGAGGAGCTCGCCGCTTATTTTTCCCAACTGGGTGGCGAGATCATCGCCGCCGAGGTCACCCACCTTGCCACTCAGGATGATCGGGTGCAGTCATTGACGTTGGATAATGACACGAAGCATCCCGTGCAAAAGGTAGTGATCGCCACAGGCTGTTGGGCTAATGCGCTGCTTCACGATATGGGTGTCCGAATCCCGCTTGCGCCACTGCACGGATACCATACGGATATTCCGGATAGTGGAATTGAACTATCGAGGGC
>JAYNKS010000062.1:1108-9846 GCA_038111345.1 Gammaproteobacteria bacterium
TGTCAGCACACCCGTTGAGACCGGCATTCGCATCGGCGGCACTGTCGAAATTGCGCCGCTCGATGCCAAACCAAATTTCCGACGCGCCGAAGTACTCGTGGAAAAAGCCAAGCGTCATCTTTTCCCGCAAATGAGATCAACCATAGGAAAGCAGTGGATTGGTGCGCGCCCGTTTATGCCCGATACGCTACCCGTAATCGGGCCGGCACCCGGTGTTCGCAACGCCTGGCTGGCTGTGGGGCACGGGCAACTTGGCTTGACCATGGGGCCCACCACCGGACGGTTCATTTCTGATCTGATCAGTGGTCGAAAACCACCGATTTCGCTAGAGGCCTATCGGGCCGACCGTGCTTACGCCTAGGCGAAGACCTGCCCTTCAAATAATTTCCGAGCGGTTCGCACGATTGCCGCCTGATGAATCTTAAGGGCGCCGCCATCCGATGACACATCCATCATGACACTAACCTCACCGATTGCGTGCTCGACGGAAATAGTCTTAGCAGCCCCTGACGGCAAATCGGCAAGATCGCCAGCGGGCGAGTGAGGCAATATACAGGCTGTCGCGACACTGACCGCGCCCAAAACACCGATCGATGCATGGCAGCGATGGGGGATAAACGTACGGGTATGAATAGCTCCTCCATTCTTGGCCGGTGCAACCAATGTAATCTTGGGCACTGATTTTTCAGACACATCCCCCAGATTCATCATCGGGCCGGCAATAAGACGCATAGACTCAATGCGCTTTTTCAAGGTGTTATTAGCGTCCAGATCCTCCCGCGTCTCGTATCCCGAAATGCCCACATCACTTGCTCGCAGCACCATCACCGGCATGCCGTTATCGATGAGCGTTACGGCAACCCCCTCAATTTCATCGACCGCATGGCCGGTAGGCAAAAGCGCACCACAATTGGCACCGGCTGCATCGGGGAAGTTCTGAAGTACCGCTGCCGCACTGCCCGGCACACCATCAATGGTGGTTTTGCCATCGTAAGTGACCTTTGCACCCGGCGTCGCAATCGTGACCTGCGCGATCTGATCACTGTTGACCATATAGACCGCCACCCGGGTATGATCCTCTCCGAGTACCACCAGCCCACGCTCAGCCGCAAACTGCACCACGCCTGAGAGAATGTTTCCGCAGTTTTGTGCATCCGTAACGATTGGCTGGTCGACAAAAACCTGAAGGAAAAGATAGTCAAGATCGACACCCGATCGCTCGGAACGGGAAACCACCGCCACTTTGCTGGTCAAAGGGTCTGCGCCCCCGATGCCGTTAATCTGCCTCGGATCCGGCGAACCCATGATCTTCAGCAAGAGCGCATCGCGCTCAGCAGGGTTTTGCGGAAGATCGTCCTTTAGAAAATAAAGACCCTTCGAAGTACCTCCGCGCATCCAAACACAAGGGATGCCGCCCGCGGCCGGCAATTTACTTGTCGAGGTCATCAACCGAATCCAGATAGACAAGGCCCTCTGCTTCCAGGCGGGGACGCATGTCATAAATATCCAGACCCAGAGTCCCGGCGGCCAGCTGCTCACGCTTTGCGACCTCTGCTGCCTCCCGTGCAAGACCGCCTTTAACTACAGCGGGCGCCTGTAGTCGTGGCACGATCACGACACCGTCGTCATCGGCCACCACTACATCACCCGGATTGACAAGTTGGCCTGCGCAGACCACCGGCACATTAACCGAACCCAGTGTATTTTTGACCGTGCCTTTGGCCGAGACCGCTCGACACCAGGCGGGAAACGCCATCTCTTCCAGAACGCAGATATCACGCACCCCTACATCAGACACGACGCCACGCACGCCTCGCGCCTTTGCTGAAGTAGCCAGAAGATCGCCAAACATGCCGTCTGTGTTATCCGCAGTGCAGGCGATTACGAGTACATCGCCCGGCTGACATAACTCGATAGCCACATGCACCATCCAGTTATCGCCCGGCTGGGCGAGGATGGTCACGGCACTCCCAGCCAGCGAGGCCTTCGGATAGATGGGCCGGATGTACGGCTTTAAAAGACCCGACCTGCCCGCCGCCTCGTGAACGGTAGCGACGCCCAGTTCACCGAGTTGATCAATGACCGATGCCTCCGCCCGCTGAATATTTCTCACCGCCACAGGTTTCATAATCTTTTCCCTTGCATCCCGCTTAGGGCTGACCGTTTTCCATTTTAATCTGGCCCAGCCTCCAACACACGCGCTTCTAAAAAGGCAAACCTACGTAATTTTGTGCAAGCGACGCCATCATGGACGGTGAGTCGAACAAGTGATCCAACTCTGCCGCCCGAATGCGCCGTTCGAACTCCTCTTCGCCAGGAAACTCATGCAACATGCGGGTCATCCACAAGGAAAACCGCTCAACCTTCCATATGCGGCGTAAGCAATCGTCTGAGTACGTATCCATCAGCGCCGCGTCATGGTCCCGATACCAGGCAATTAATGCGTTAGACAGAAAGTGAATATCAGCCGCCGCCAGGTTTAAGCCCTTCGCGCCGGTGGGCGGAACAATGTGGGCGGCGTCTCCGGCCAAAAACAAACGCTGATAGCGCATAGGCTCCGCAACAAAACTACGAAGCGGCGCTATGCTTTTTTCGATCGAAGGGCCCGTCACAAGACGCTCGGCCAGCTCGCTTGGCAGGCGCCGCTTGAGTTCTTCCCAGAAACGCTCATCGCTCCATTCGTCCACGGTGTCCGTGAGTGCGCACTGCAGGTAATAACGACTGCGGGTTTTCGAGCGTTGGCTGCACAAGGCAAATCCGCGCGGATGATGCACATAGGCAAGCTCATCGAAAGGCTCGGTCTCGGACAATAATCCAAGCCAGCCAAAGGGATACTCCCGTCCATACTCACGCAAGACTGAGCCAGGGATCGTTTTACGGCTCACGCCATGAAAGCCGTCGCAGCCCGCCACGAAATCACAGCTTAACTCCCTCACGTCACCATCCAAGAGATAGCGAATCCGGGGTGAATCGGTATCGAGATCGTGAATCGACACATTCTGCGCGTTGTAGATCAATGCGCCACCGGCGGCGTCTCGGGCATCCATGAGATCGCGCGTGACCTCGGTTTGACCATAGACCATGACCGACGCGCCGGTATGATGGTGTAAATCGACCCGGTGCAACTCGTTGTTTGCTGCGATATGAAATCCGTGATGCACCAGTCCCTCTCGATCCATGCGTGCATTGACTTGCGCCCGACGGAGAAGATCCACCGTACCAAACTCCAGCACGCCCGCGCGAATCCGACCCAGAACATAGTCTCGACTGCGCTGCTCGAGAACCACATTATCGACACCCGCACGATCAAGGAGCTGAGATAACAAAAGCCCCGACGGACCGGCACCGACAATTGCGACCTGGGTTATTTTGGGGACCGTCACCACGCGCTTCAACAATGCCGTGTAGAGATCAAAGGAGTAAAAAAACGGCCGCCTTGAACGACCTAATCTAATTGCTGCTCGAGACGATGCAAAGTCTCGTAACAGGGCAGCACATCAACCACGCTGGCGTTGGGCTGTCGACCCTCACGGATGGCAGAGAAAAACTCCCGATCCTGAAGCTCGATGCCATTCATGGAGACGTCCACTTGACTCACATCAATCGCCTCCTCGCGCCCGTCTACCAGATCATCATAGCGGGCGATATAGGTTCCCGTATCACCGATATAACGAAAGAATGTCCCCAGCGGGCCATCATTATTAAAGGAGAGTGAAAGGGTGCAGATCGCGCCATTCTCAGCCTTTAGCTGGATACTCATATCCATCGCTATGCCAAGCTCGGGGTGGATAGGCCCCTGGATGGCATTGGCTTTAATCACGGGACTGCCCGCCTGATAGGTAAATAAGTCCACCGTATGCGCAGCATGATGCCATAGCAGGTGATCGGTCCAAGACCGGGGCTCACCAAGCGCATTCATGTTTTTTCGCCGGAAAAAAAACGTCTGCACGTCCATCTGCTGCAAATGGAATTCGCCCGCTGCGATGCGCCGTCGGATCCATTGATGACTTGGATTAAACCGACGCGTGTGACCGCACATAGCCACCAGTCCCGTTTCCTGCTGCATTCGGACAACCGCTTTGGCGTCAGACAATGCGTCGGCGAGTGGAATTTCAACCTGGACGTGCTTGCCGGCGGCAAGACAATCCAGCGCCTGTCCGGCATGCATCTGTGTGGGCGTGCACAAAATTACGGCATCCACATCTGATCGCGCAAGACTGTCGGTAAGATCAACAGTGGCGTGGTCGATACCATATTTTTCAGCGACTTCCTGCGTGGGTTCCAGTCGGCGACCCACCAGCGAAACCACCTTGACGCCATCAATTTTTGCGATGCCGTCCAGATGCTTGATTCCAAACGCTCCCGCCCCAGCAAGCGCCACGCGTATGTCTTCTTTCTTACTCATTTCCGTTGTCAATCCTTCTCTTCCAGAATGAGGTGGCCCAATGCCGTATTCGAGGCAGGCACGTGATAGAAGCGGTGCGTGACCTTAGGCGTCGGGCCGCCCGCCCCATCGCTCATGGCGCCTCGGGCAATTAACCACATCACGAGTTCTATCCCCTCGGAGCCCGCTTCGCGGATGTATTCGATATGCGGCATCTCGGCCAACTCAGCAGGCTCGGCAATAAGCCGATCGAGGAAGGCATTATCGAACTCACGATTGATGAGACCTGCTCGCGGGCCCTGGAGCTGATGGCTCATCCCTCCCGTGCCCCAGATGTGCACATTCAGTGGTTCATCAAACCGCTCCACCGCGCGTCTGATCGCCTGACCTAACCGATAGCAACGACGACCCAGAGGAGCAGGATACTGCACCACGTTGACCGCAAACGGAATCACCCGAAACGGCCATTCCTCCACTTTGCCGCACATCAGTGACAACGGCACGGTTAAGCCATGATCCACATCCATTTTGTTTACGATGGTGAGATCGAACTCGTCTTCGATCACGGCCTGAGCGATATGAGAAGCAAATTCCGGATGACCCACTACATCGGGCACAGGACGAGGACCCCAGCCCTCGTCGGCAACCGCAAATCCGGGCGCTGTGCCGATAGCAAACGTGGGAATAATGTCGAGACTAAACGCCGTGGCATGATCGTTGTAAACCAGAAATACCACATCCGGCAGATTTTCCTTAAGCCATCTCTTGGAAGGCTCAAAGCCGTCGAACACCGGCTGCCAATAGGGTTCATGGGTTTTATCCTGATCGATCGCCGCGCCAATCGCCGGAATATGCGAGGAGTACACGCTGGCATTAATGCGGGCCACTACGGGTTCTCCTTCTCGCCGATCGTGCGATTGCCTTTAATAGACCGCCCACCATTCACCATCATCTCTCGGTAGGCTTCCTCGCTCATACCGGTCATGCTCCCCGCCATCTGCTGAAAACTTTTTCCGTCGGTCGCACCCACCCGCGCCAGAAAATAAATATTGCCTCCAAGTTCGATGCATCGATTGAGGTCACGATCCATCACGGCCTGTTTTTGCGCTTCGCTCATTGGCCATTCATCAAGATAAGCCCGCTCATTCGCCTTGAATCGCTCGCGATTGTCCGACTTCATCAAGGACGTGCAGAACTGATTCAGCCAATAGCCGCGACGCGACTGCTCGGCATCGAAAACGGTCGTGCCGGGAACGTCTTTATAGGGTTTATCCAGGGCCATAGTGCTTTCTTTTTCCTCGCTCTAATTGCTGTGTCCTACTTTCTCTTGCTCAACCGGCGATTAACCTTTTAGCACTCTTCTGGCCAATAAAGTCGCATGGGATTATCCACTAGCAACTGATGCTGCAGCTCGGCGGTGACCGCTATTTGGGGAATAACGTCTACCAGAAGCCCGTCGTCCGGCATATGGTCTTTAAGATTGGGATGGGGCCAGTCGGTTCCCCACAGCACCCGTCTGGGAAAGCGCTCGACGAGGCGCCGCGCAAACGGCACCACATCGCGATACGCCGAGCGCTCGCCATGAAGCGCCGGTGGTCCTGTCTCCGATAGACGCTCCGGACAACTCACTTTCGTCCAGATATTTTCATTGCCCGCCAGAAATTCAATAAAGGTCTCAAACGCCTCACCGTCCACTGGTTGGGTGACATCCGGCCGGCCCATATGGTCGATCACCAGCGGCGTGGGCAACGCGTTGAAAAATTCCCGCAGCTCCTCAAGATCGACCGCCTCAAAATACAAAACCACATGCCAGTCAAGCGGTGCGATTCGCTCGGCGATGGCCATTAATTCATCTGGCGGTGTGGTATCCACCAGACGCTTTAAAAAGTTGAAGCGCACACCGCGAACCCCGGCCTGGTGCAGGGCATCCAACTGCTCGTCGGTCACATCACGCCGCACGGTAGCCACGCCCCGGGCCCGACCATCCGAGGCAAGACACGCATCGACCATCGCGCTGTTGTCCGCCCCATGGCAGGTTGCCTGCACGATCACGTTCCGGGAAAAGCCTAAATGGTCGCGAAGGGCGAAGAGCTGATCTCTTGAGGCATTGCAGGGCGTGTATTTACGCTCTGGAGCAAACGGGAATTCAGGCGACGGGCCAAACACATGACAGTGCGCATCGATACTGCCTGGCGGAACCTGAAATTGCGGCTTGCTGGGTCCGTCGTACCAATCAAGCCAGCCAGGGGTTTTTTCCTGAACCGATGTCACGCTACTGATTTCTGGCCCGAAGGGCGGCATCTAAACGGGGATAGACGCGGCGGGCATTTCCCTCAAATATCGATGCGCGCTCGGCATCCGTAAGATGGGCCGCATCAATGTATCGACGCGTGTCGTCAAAATAAAAGCCGGTTTCTGGATCGACCCCGCGAACCGCCCCAATCATCTCCGAGGCGAACAGCACGTTTTTGACCGGAATGACGCGGGTCAGCAGATCGATTCCCGGCTGATGGTAAACGCAGGTATCAAAGAAAATATTCTCAAGGAGATGCTCATCAAGCAAAGGCTTCTTGAGCGCCTGCGCAAGGCCCCGAAAGCGACCCCAGTGATACGGCACCGCGCCGCCTCCGTGGGGAATGACGAACCGCAGCGTCGGAAACGTTTTAAATAAGTCCGCAGCCAGGCACTGCATGAAAGCGGTCGTATCGGCGTTCAGGTAATGTGCGCCAGTGGTATGAAAAGCGTCATTACAGCTGGTGGATACGTGCACCATAGCAGGAATATCCAGCTCTACCATGCGCTCATAAATCGGAAACCAATACGGATCTGAGAGTGGAGGGCTCGTCCAGTGGCCGCCCGACGGGTCGGGGTTGAGATTGACGCCGACAAATCCGTACTCGTGGATACAACGATCCAGCTCGTCTAAACAGGTTTGGGTAGCCACTCCTGGCGACTGCGGCAGCATCGCCGCACCGATGAACGACTCGGGAAAAAGCTTGGTCACACGATAGATCAGCTCATTACAGATACCGGCCCATGCTGAAGATTCTTCAAAACCGCCAATATGGTGCGCCATGAAACTGGCGCGCGGGCTAAAAATAGTCAGATCCGATCCACGCGCCTTCATCAGGGCCAGCTGGTTGGACTCGATCGACTCTGCGAGCTGATCGTCGCTGATCTTTAACTCCGTCGGGCGGGGCCGGGCAGCAGGTGAACCGATAGCCGCAATCTGCCGATCACGCCAGTCGGCAAGCGCATCCGGCGCCGTCGTGTAGTGCCCGTGACAGTCGATAATCATGCGGCGCTCCCAAGCCAGTTGCTCAGCCGGAATTGATAGACTCAGAGTGCGGTGCGTGGTGCTACAGCTGATCGCCCTGCATCGACATCATTATCTCAAGGAGCGGTTCTCATGGCAAAAGTCTGCGTAATCGCTGGGGTCGGTCCCGGCAACGGAGCGGCCTTCAGCCGGAAATTCTCAACCGCCGGGTATACCGTTGCAATGCTGGCACGCAATGAGGCATACCTACACGAGCTCACTCGGCAAATCCCGAACAGCGTGGGCTTTCCCTGCGACCTGTCCGATCCAGGCGCTATCGAAGCGACGTTCGCGCAAATTGCGGAATCAATTGGATCGGTTGATACGCTTGTCTACAACGCGGGGTCCGGCGTGTGGACGGGCCTTATGGACACCACCGCGCAAGCCCTTCATAACAGCTGGTCGATAAACGCACGCGGCCTCCTGCTCAGCGCCCAACAAGTTATTCCCGGTATGCTAAAAAGGGAGCACGGCAATATTGTCGTAATCGGTGCGACCGCGTCGCTTCGAGGCGGCACGCAGTCAGTCGCTTTTGCTTCCGCTAAAGCGGGTCAGCGCAGTCTCGCGCAGTCGATGGCAAGAGATCTAGGACCCAAAGGAATTCATGTCGGCTACGTAATCATTGACGGCATCATCGATCTTGAGCGCGCCCGCGCTCGCTTGCCGGACAAACCCGATGAATTTTTTATGAAGTCAGACGCGATTGCTGAGAACGTTTGGTTGTTAACGGAGCAGGATCGGTCCGCCTGGACTTTTGAGTTGGATCTCAGGCCCTTTGGCGAGCGCTGGTAGCCAGACTCATTGGGCCCCGCCTGCCTCGGGTTATTTATAATTTATTGGAAAAGCCAGACCAGGAGCGTGCCGATGACCGAAGAAGACCTCAGACAGCTGGCGGCCGAGCGCGGCTATGCCGAACCTAAACACAAAGAGTTCGAGCCGAATCTACTAAGCGACATGCATAGTCACGAGTTTGCTGTCCTCGGTCTTGTTATTAGGGGGACGTTGCGCCTGGGCTACTAAGACGGGAGCGAAGACATT
>JAYNKS010000063.1:0-1405 GCA_038111345.1 Gammaproteobacteria bacterium
AGGTTGCTCTCAAGGAGAAGCGCCTCCGTCTCAGTGCGCGTACGATGGATCTCGATGTCGTCCACATCCGCCATCATGATCTGAATGCGCGAGCTCTCGTGGGGCACTTTGAAGTAACTCCCTACCCTGCTCCTTAGGCTGCGAGCCTTCCCGACATACAAGACACGTTTTCCCTGATCCCGCATGACGTAGACACCCGGGGTTCGGGCGAGGCCCGAGACGAATTGTTTGGCGTCCAATGGCACGACTAGGCAATCAGTTCACGGGCTCGTCGGAAAACCGCATCAAACATCTTTTGAGTCAGGCGGCCGGTCTGCGTGTTGTAGCGACTGCAATGATAGCTGGACAACAGAATGCGATCTTGTGGCAGGGAGTATTCACCCAAGTGCCGAAACGGCAGAGCCGAGACCGATAGCCCGAGCGCCCGTAACACGCTGTCATGAGAGATCTTGCCTAAGGTGAGAATCACCCCACCCTTTCTTACCGTTTTGAGCTCCTCGCTGAGAAAAAGTCGACACTGATTGACCTCAGCCGCGACGGGCTTATTCTGAGGTGGTAGACACTTTACCGCGTTGGTAATCCGACACTGTCGCAAGACCAGTTGGTCGCCCGGTGACGAAGCCGCCTGCGAGGAAAAACCGAAACGATGCAGTGTCTCGAAAAGCATGATGCCGGCATGATCACCCGTAAAGGGGCGACCCGTGGCGTTGGCACCATGAAGCCCAGGCGCGAGACCGACCACCAGCAACCGGGCATTGGGATCCCCGAACGGCTCTACCGGCTTGCACGCATAGTCTGGGTATCTGCTTTTTACGTCTGCCAGGAAATCGGCCAGACGAGTGCAGCGCCGACAATCGCGGTCATAAAGAACCGGTTTTGCAGAAGGTGCTCGTGGAGACATAACTAGGTTTCAAGGGGTGATCAGTTGTTGGTCAAGCCGCAAGACTTTAGAATTTGCGATCCCGCTTTTTCGAGCGCCCTATTTTATGAAAATCTCAGCATCCGACGTACGCATTGGCAATCTTGTGGAATATCAGGGCAAGCTGTGGCGTGTTCTCAAAAAATCCCATGTCAAGCCCGGGAAAGGCGGCGCCTTCGCACAGCTCGAAATGAAAGCCATTTCGGATAACACCAAGCTGAACGAGCGTTTTCGCTCAGAGGACAAGCTCGAGAAAGCCCACGTCGAACCGCGTCAGATGCAGTATCTTTATCCCGAGGGATCAGAACTCGTGTTCATGGATCTTGAATCCTTTGAGCAAATACAGATCCCTGCAGAAGATCTGGGCGGGCAGGAGCAATATCTGCTGCCGAATGAGGAAATCCAGATAAATTTCTATAACGAGCAGCCGATCGGTGTGGAACTGCCTGCGAGCGTGGTCATGCAGGTGCAGGACACCGAGACCGT
>JAYNKS010000063.1:1415-3186 GCA_038111345.1 Gammaproteobacteria bacterium
AGGCCAAACCGCTGCTGGCTCCGGGAAGCCGGCAATTGTGGACACCGGGTTGCGGGTTATTGTGCCCCCATTTGTGAACATTGGCGACAAAATCCGGATCAATACCGATACCGGCGAATACATGGAACGAGCCGACTAGTTCAACGTAGCCAGCCGCCTACGCGCGGCATCAACCGTGGCCGGGTCCACTCGACGATTGCTCCGTCGCATTTGATTAACACGCGCGCGACTGCGCTGCGAAAGCGGCGGCAGGCCACCTCTCGAGAGGACCGTGTCTGCGGCCCTGTCGTCATTGCAAAGCAGGATGAGATCGCACCCCGCCTCGCGCGCCTTTATTACCCGATCCGTGGGCTCACCAAATTGGCTTAGTGCGCCCATCATGACGTCGTCAGACACCACCAGACCTTGATAATCAAGACGCCCACGAAGTTCATCGGTAATCCATTTCGACGAAAAGGTTGCGGGCAAACCGTCGACCGCTGGAAAGACAACGTGACAAGTCATTACCGCGCGAATTCCGCTTTCCTCTAAAGATTCATACACCCGCATATCTCGCGCCCGCACTTCGGAAAGGCCTCGAGGATCAGCAGGAAGATCAAAATGCGGATCTTCAATTACGCCGCTGTGTCCGGGAAAATGCTTGGCCACGGACTGCATCCCCCCGCCACCGAGACCCTCGGCAACGGCCCGGGATAAGCGACTCACAATAGCCGGATCCGTATGAAAGGCTCGATTTGCTATCGCCTTGTTTTTTGACAGCAGATCAACCACAGGGGTGAAGCTAAAGTCGATATCGAGACCGCCTAACTCATACGCCAGCACCACGCCTACATCTCGGGCGTATTGATAAGCGTCCTGAGGATCCTCGTCATATATCTCCCCAATGGCCGCCATCGGCGGGAGCAAGGTAAACCCTTTTTTGAAGCGCTGCACCAACCCGCCCTCCTGATCCACAGCAACCAGCAGGGGTTCTGAGCGAAGCCTTTTTATCTCTTTAATCAGGTCCTGTAACTGGGCGTGATCTACATGGTTTCGGGAGAAAAGGATTACGCCCCCCACGTCCGGATGGGTCAGCCGTTCTCTTGTCGTGACGTCGAGCGACAACCCCTCGACGCTGATCATCAGTTGACCCAGTGGCTGATGGACAGCGTTCATTTGTTGGGCGTTTGGCCGATCGCGTTCACCTGTATAAAGCCCTGGCAAGCCTCCTCCAGAAGGTCGAGGACATGGGTGAACCCGGCGTCGCCACCAAAATAAGGGTCCGGTACGGATTGCCCTTCATGATCCGGCAAAAAATCCAGCAAGAGCCGAAGTTCGGCCCGGACTTTTTCTCCCGGCTGGCGGGAGAGTTTTTTGATGTTCGCTAGGTTGTCTTGATCCATAGCCAGGACGTAATCAAAACGGCTCAAATCCACCCGGGTCAGCTGGCGCCCTCTCAAGCTCGACAAATCGAATCCACGTAATCGAGCGGCAAGGACAGCGCGAGGATCCGGTGCTTGTCCAATGTGGTAGTCATGGGTGCCAGCTGAATCGACAGTTACCGCGTCGGCAAGCCCTGCCGTTTGAAGTTGAGACCTTAATACCGCCTCAGCGGTCGGTGATCGGCAGATATTGCCCATACAGACGAACAATACAGAGCAGGCAGGCTTCATTTGCAAACCCTATCTCGCTTGCGAAAACCGTTTGATGGCTGCCTCAAGATCCTCCAGCGTATCTACCCCGGGAAAGGGAATCGTTTTCGCATCCGCGACCACTATCCGGTCTCCCCGTG
>JAYNKS010000063.1:3196-9771 GCA_038111345.1 Gammaproteobacteria bacterium
GCCCTCAGTTGCTCCAACTTTTCCGCCTGCTCGAGCGGACTTGGGTCAGCGGCACTAAAGGCTCTGAGATAGCTCGCGCGATAGGCGTAAATGCCGATGTGCCGCTTAGCCAGCTGCCACGGCACGCGTTCGCCCTTATCGTGGGCATCGGTTCGAGCGTGTGGAATCGGCGAGCGGGAAAAATAAAGCGCTAAGCCGTTCTGGTCGCACACCACTTTCACAACGGCTGGATCGGCATATTGCGCTGGTGTATCGAGCGGGCAGGCGGCGGTCGCCAGTTGTGTCTCGGGATGGGCCTCCAACGCATCGACGACCTGGTCAATTAACGCCCCCGGCATGTCCGGTTCATCCCCCTGCACGTTAACGACAATCATTTCATCTTGGAGTTGCAGTGCCGCTGCGGCCTGAGCCACGCGATCGGTACCGCTTTGGAGATGTTCGTCTGTCATACAGACGCGTCCACCAAACGATTGCACGGTGTCCGCAATACCCCTATCGTCAGTCGCAACCACTACAAGACCGGCGCGCGATTCGGTCACCGACTCATAGGTCCGCTGAATCAATGGCTTTCCCGCAATGTCGCGAAGCGGTTTACCCGGTAGGCGCTGAGAGGCAAACCGAGCCGGAATAATCACTGCGAACTCAGTCATCTTGCGTCCTTTTGTCGAAGCAACTCTTCGAGGCGATCAATAAATTCATCGGGTAATTCGCATTGGAGCTCGACCGCCCACCAGTTGGGCTGAGCGAACGGACGGCACTTTACCGCATCTTTTTCCGTCATTAAGACAGTTGCCGCGGGTGGAATATCTTCAGCAATAAAGCGGTGATGATCAGGAAACACCTTCTCGCTCACTTCAATACTCCGATCCTTCAATGCCTCGAAAAATCTTTCGGGGCGGGCAATCCCCGCGATCGCCACAACGGTCTCACCTGCGAACCTATCAAGCGTCAGACTCTCGCCGGATACGAGATTAATAGCGTTGCCTAGGGTGCTCGTAAAGGTGTACGGGGTGGGCGTGTCTTCAGGACCCAGCACCAGATCTACCGACTGCAGTCGTCCTTGAGTTTCGCGCATTGGTCCTGCAGGAATCAAAAGTCCATTACCAAACCCACCCCACAGGGCGATCTCGGCCACGCGGGCCAACGCAAGATGTTGCAATCCATCATCGGAAAGAATGACATCTACCCCAGCCGCTTCCAGGAGTTTCACCGCTTCAGAGCGGCGCGGACAAACTGCCACCGGGGCGCCACTCTTCTGAGCCAGCAGGATACTTTCGTCGCCCACTTCCCCCGGGTTGGAATCGACACTAACCCGCTGCGCTCCAGATGCCGTCCCCTTATACCCTCTACTCACGATCCCCGGGCGCCAACCGCGTTGTCGCAGCGCATGGGTGAGCGCGATCACCACGGGCGTCTTCCCAGTTCCGCCCACGGTTAGATTCCCGACAATGACAACAGGAACCGCCGAGCAATAGGTAGAGAAGATCCCCAGCCGATAGGCCCATCTTCGAAGAAAAATGATCGCTCCGTAAAGTCCAGCCAGCGGAATCAGAAGCACCGAAACCGGGGACTTGCGTCGCCAATGACGCGCCAGCGCCACTGAGAAATTCACGCATCTGCCCCGGAATGGACCCTTGCGACAGGCGCACCCTCCGCCTCCTGGGCGGCCCACATGGCGGCGTAACGTCCGCCCAGCGCCATAAGCGATTGGTGAGTGCCGGATTCAACAATCCTGCCATCCGAAAACACGTGAATCGTGTTTGCGTGGGAGATAAAACTTAGCCGATGGGCGATCAGCAGGACACTGCGTCCTGCCGCTCTGGACATAATCGCGCCCTTTATAGCCTGCTCGGCGAGCATATCAAGCGCCGAGGTGGCCTCGTCCAAAACCAAGATGGGACTTTTTTTCAATAAGGCTCTGGCAAGTGCCACCCTTTGGCGCTGCCCGCCTGAAAGACGACCGCCAAGCTCGCCCACGCGTTCGGTCCCATCACCCAAAAACTTATCAATACCTACTTCTTGGCATAGCGCCTCAACCTCGGCATCTGATGCCTCAGGCTGACCATAGGCTATGTTCTTCTTTATTGTTCCATCAAAGAGAATGGGCTCTTGTGAGACCCAGGCAACCTTGGCTCTCAATTCAGAAAGTGAATAATCCCCTAAGGCACGTCCGTCTATCAGGATCCTGCCCTCTTTCGCCCTATAGAACCCCAACAACAAGGAGGCCACCGTTGATTTACCGCTGCCAGACTCTCCAACAAGCGCCACGGTTTCACCGGGGTTGATCGCAAGCGATACCCGGTCGAGCGCCGGCGGATCTGCGTCGCGGTAGCTGAACTGAACGTTTTCTAATTTAATCTCGCCCGTTGCAATCGTGGCCGTATGGTGCTCTTCAGTCGCCTCCGCCTGTTGATCGAATAAATCAAAGACCGTCTCAGCCGCGGCGATGCCTGCCTGAATGTATTCGTTTACCCGAGCCAGGCGCTTAATCGGGCTCATCAGGAGCAAAATGGTGCCCATGTACGATACAAAGGTTCCCGGCGTCACGAACGCACCTACGGTATCGCTCAGCGCGAGGTAGATAATGAATGAGACCCCTGCACCTGCGATCAGCAACAGCAACGGAACACTAATTGCCGCTACCGCTACGCGTCTTAAGGATTGTCGGCGGTTCGTCTGGTTGGCTGTTTCAAATGCGGCCTCTTCATCGTCGAACCCGGCATAGGCCTTTACCACGCGATGTCCCTGTAGGGCTTCTTTGGCCACGTGCGTAATTCCAGCCATAGAGCTCTGAATCTTGGCGCTGGATCGCCGAAAGCGTTTCGAGGCCTTACGAACGACCAGGGCGACTACGGGCGTGATCAACAGAAACAAAAGCGTTAACTGCCAGCTGAGGATAAACATCCACACGACAAGACCAATAGCCAGCAATGAATCCTTCACGCTCACCCGGACGGCGATCGTGCAGGCCTCTGCAACCTGCTCGAGGTCGTAAATCATTCTTGAGATGAGGGTTGAAGTCGGGTTCTGGTCGAAGTAACGCGCTGGCAGCCTCAGCGTCTTGGCGAATAACTGTCCGCGAAGATCAAAAATCACCTTTCGTCCCACCCATGCAATGCAGTATTCATCGGCCACTGAGCCGATGGCTCTGGCGATAAAGACACCCATGAGCAGAAACGGTGTCATTTGAATAATGGCGCGATCGCGCTCGACGAAACCGCCATCCATGATCGGTTTGAGCAAAGCGGCAAAGGCAACCTCAGCTGCGGCCACTACGGCCATGCCGAGCAGGCTGATCAGGAAAATGTGCTTATAAGGCAGGACATAGCGCAGCAGCCGTTTGTAGATCAAAGCGCCGGTAACCGGGGAGTGAGCCATCTCTAGCCGTCCACGGCCTGCGCCGAGAACATGACTTTCTCGATACCGGCCTTACGAGCCGCATCAAGCGCCCAAACAACCGCCTGATGGGTGGTTTTCGCGTCCGCCTTCACTACCAGCACAGCTTCTCGATGTTTTTCGGCGGCCACCCTCAGGAACACTCGAAGCTCGCCTGCCTGAACCGTCTGAAACTCCGAGGTCTCACTTTTCGATTCCACGGCAAGGCGATACTCCCCGTCTGCAGTAATGGCAAGGATTAGCTGACTTGATGACACGTCCGGCGCACCCTGGGCACCCGCTTCCGGCAAAGCGATCTCGAGCTTCGTTTCTTTATTGAATGTGGTTGAAACCATGAAAAAAATCAAAAGCAGAAAAACAATGTCGATCAGTGGGGTTAAATTGATCGACACCTCTTCCTCAGGCGTCGCTGCAAATCTCATGACGCGTGCCTCGCTCGAAGAATCTCAAGCAGCCGGAGCGCATGTCGTTCAATCTCATGGGCAAGTTCGCTGATTCGACCGCGAAAGTAGCGATGGAACATGAGACTCGGGATACCCACTGAAAGTCCCGCCGCGGTCGTAATGAGGGCCTCGTATATCCCACCGGCGAGAACCTGTGGATCGCCGACCCCTAAAGATGTGATGGCGGCAAAGACCTTTATCATGCCGATCACGGTCCCCAGAAGCCCGAGAAGCGGCGTGGTCGCGGCAATGGTGCCCAAAGCATTCAGATAGCGCTCGAACCCGTGCACGACATGCCGCCCGGCTTCCTCCATGGCTTCTTCGATGCGCTCGGGATGGCTCGACGCCTGAGACAGCCCCGCTGCAAGCACACGCCCCAACGGAGAGCTTCGGCGGACTAACGCGATCCGATCCGGATCCATCCTCCCCTGTGCCAATATCCTGTCGATATCGCTAACCAGCCCCTTGGGCAGGACGCGACTCGCCTGCAATGCCGCAAAGCGCTCGAGAATGATCGCCAGCGAAATAATCGAGCAGGTGACGATGGGCAACATCAGCCAACCCCCACTTTTTAGAAATTCAATCAAACTCGCGGACTCTCAAAATCAAGAGAAATAGGCAGACTGCTGCTCGCTAACGGGTATTTTAACCGCCCCCGTTCCTAAACGAGTCGTCTTATTCAGCGGGTCTTCAGCGCGTCCAATGATAGAAGCGCTTTGAGCGCGCTAAAAAGGTCTCGATCGTCCATCCTGTTTTCCTGCTGATCATGTCGATCTGGCCTTGTATTGCCGTATCAAGCACCGTGATTCCGTGTGCCTGATAGCGGGCAATGACTTTTGGATGCGGGTGGCCAAATCGGTTATCCGCGCCTCTGCTCAACAGGGCCCATTGTGGCGACACCGCCTTAAGGAACGGTTCGGTCGAGGAGCTTCGTGAGCCGTGGTGTGGCACCTGCAGGACGTCAACGTCGATATGTTCTCTGCTATGCCGCGTAATTCGATATTCACTCCGGCGTTCGATATCCCCGGTCAGAAGCGCGGAGCCTGAGGCGCCCGTAATTAAAAGGACACACGATCGGTCGTTCGAGGGTGTTGAAGGCCCCGGCTCGTTCTGAATAAACCGAAAAGACACATGATCAAAAACCCAGCCGATATCGCGCACACACAACGCGCCTCCCGTTTTCTCTGGCTGGCCACTCCAAAACCGGTCGGGTCTGAATTCGCTTCGGATTAACTCGCCCGCCCCAAAATGATCACTCGCACCATGGCTGGCAATGAGCACATCGACTCCCTTCGAACGAAATGCCGCCAGCCGGCGACGAAGCGGCATCAGTGCCGGCGAAAACTCTCCAAATCTTGGGCCCGAGTCGTATAACACGCGATGACTTGCGGTCCTGATCAGAATGGCCAGACCCTGACCCACATCAAAAGCGGTCAGCGAAAACTCTCCCGGCTCCAGAGGGCGAGGCTCTGGCCATGATTTGTCGAGCAAAACGGCTCCGAGGATCAACAGGAGCGCTACCAGACGCTTATCCTGTCTCGCCCACACACCTATTAACGCCGCAACGAGGATAGAAAGACCAGCCAGCGCCGGCCATGGTTCAACTGCAGAAAAAGGGAGAGCGGCAATTGATTCGCCAAAGTCCATGACTAAGCTAAGAACCCGATCCACGATATCCAGAATGCCCTCTGTACCGGGCCCACCGATGATTGGGGCTGCAAACAGCCCGACCAGGAGTAGAGGCACCACAATGAAACTAAAAATAGGAACGACAATTAAATTAGTGATCAAGCCGGCAAATGAAACTACAAATCCGAAAAAAGCCAGCACAGGAAGCAGGCCAAAAAATAGAAATACCTGGATGTGAAACAGTTTCTTTCCGCCGCGCCATACGCGTCTGCTTGACTCTTTGAGGACAGTGGGAGATGAAATCGATGTCGTTGGTGCGCTTTTCCCCTGCTTAACCACAACCTTCCCAATCAGCCACACCGCGGTTACCGAAAGCCAGAACCCTGGCGTAGGCACAGTAAGGGGATCCACCAAACCGATAAGGAAGGCGGCTGCGGCCAGGACCGATTCCAGATGAGTGCGCCGAAAGGCGGCTACGCTCGCGACAAAAAATGAGAGCATTGCAAAAGCCCGCAGCGCCGACACAGGAAATCCAGCAAGCTGCGGCACATACACAGTTGGGGCCGGGAATAGACGAAGAAAAAGAACGGCGGGGATACTCAACCAGAAAGCCGCCAGGCCGATATGAAGACCAGAGATTGCGACGAGATGACTCAAACCCGTGCGTCGTAAAACGGACCATTGCCCCTCGGTAATCCGTGAACGGTCTCCAACGCTTAGTGCCCACACAATCCCGGCGTGCTGCATCCTGTCGACGCGCGCTTCAAGAATCGATAGAAAGGTAGCAAAGCCGGCGCCCGCTGCGCCCTGATCGGCCCTCTCCCCGCCCAAGACGTAGCCCTTGGCCGTTATCCTCTCAAGAAAAAGAGTTTTTTCGTAATCAAACGTCGCCGCGTTTCGATAACCCCGGGGCCTTTTGAGTTTGACCCTCAATCGCCATCGCTCACCTCTGCCTGGTGCGAGGTCTGTGCCATACCAGGTCAGTCGAATCTTCTTACCCTGAAGCCCCTTCTGGTCAGTCGCAGAGGCATCAGTCAATAGCGCATCGAAAACGATCCGATCATCGAAACGCCGGACAACGCGATCCACTGTGATTGCTACAACAGA
>JAYNKS010000064.1:0-9660 GCA_038111345.1 Gammaproteobacteria bacterium
GTGTTGAATTACCCCTAAGGCCGAGTCCTGAAGGGCTGGCCACGCCCGCCCGAGCGCCGATCAGACGTCTGGTGATCGGACGAATCTTATTAACAATTTGAGCCTGCGTTTGTTCCCGCTCATCCCAATGCGCCAAACGCATGACCACGAAGCCTCGGTAGGGACGGTTTCCCCAGCCGATAATCGTGTACACGGTCTGGATGCTGCCATCGTCCTGAAACGGTTTGAGCTGTTTCTCCACAATGCGCGTTTGCGAGTCCGTATAAGCCTGTGTAGAGCCTTGCGGCGCGGTCATGGGGATAAACGCCACACCCCGATCCTCTTTGGGGACCAGATCCCTTGGCAAGTCCATGTAAAGGGTCACCGCTCCGAGACTGAACGCCAGGGCAATCGCGATGACCACAAGGGGCGACTGAATCGCCCGGAGCAGGCCGGCCTGGTAGAAGCGGCTCAAACCGGTTTGGGAGAAACGCACATCGGCGTCCCCCTCGGTAGCTCCGGATGTGTCTATCGATTGATTGGCAAGACCCTTGAGAATGCGAGACGCCATCATTGGGCACAGACTGAGCGCTACAAAGGTCGAGATCACAACAGCAGCAGCCATTATCAGCCCAAATTCGCTGAATAATTTTCCAACCTGGCCCTCCAGGAGGGAAATCGGAATGAATGCGGCGATCAGCGTGACCGAGGTGGCCAACACCGCAAAGGTCACCTGCCTGGTGCCTTTCGTAGCCGCAGTTCGAGCGTCTTCACCGTTTTCCACGCGACGCTTGATGTTCTCCAGCGCCACAATCGCATCATCAACAACCAGGCCGATCGCCAGCAGAAGAGCCAGAAGGGTAATCACATTGATGGAGAATCCCAGCGCGTAGATGACGGCAATACAGCCGATCAGGGCAACGGGAATCGTCACAATCGGCACGAGCGCGGTTTTGAACGAGCGCAAGAACAAAATGATGACGCCGACAACGAGCAGTAGGGAGATTCCCAGCGCAATTAAAACTTCTCGGATCGATGCCGAGATGAAGAGCGCATCGTCTGATCCGATGATAATTTCCATTCCGTTTGGCAGCGTCTCGGAGATGACCTCGATCTCCGCACGGACACGGTTGGAAATATCCATCGTATTGGCCTGACTTTGTCGAAGGACCTGCATGCCGACGGCGCTTCGACCGTTAGCCCGAACCACGAGATCGTCGTTTTCCACCCCTCTTTCAACGGTGGCCACATCGGAAAGCCGCACCGGGTAGCCGTCGATTTCGCGCAGGACGATGTTCTGGAAGTCTTCAGGCGTCGAGAGTCGACCATCCAGACGAATCTCCAGCATGCGTTGAGTTGAGGTGATGTCTCCAGCCGGCAGTTCCAGGTTGCTGCGAGCGATGGCGGATTGCACGTCCGCTACCGTCAGATTGCGGGCGGCCATTGCCCGTCGATCCAGCCAGATCCTTATCGCGAAGCGGCGTTCGCCTCGGATATCCACGCTGGCAACACCGTCAAGCGTGGACAGGCGGTCGACAATGTATCGCTCCACATAGTCGGTAATCTGCTCCGGCGTGTGACGACTCGATGAGACCGCAATCCGCATCACCGGGTCGGCGTCGCTATCACTTTTCACTACGACGGGATCATCAATATCATCGGGCAGCCGGCCGCGGGATCGCCCGACGGCATCACGAATGTCGTTGGCGGCTTCGTCAATGTTTCGGCCAGGCCGAAACTCGATAACGGTCCGGCTTCGCCCGCGCCTGCTTTGTGAACTGATGGATTCAATGCCAGCCACACCGGAGACGGCGCTTTCAATGACTTCGGTGATGTCGGTATCGATGACTTGCGGGGAAGCGCCTTGATAGCGAGTGGTGACCGTCACCACGCTTGAATCAACATCTGGCAGTTCGCGGATGGGTATGGACTGAAGCGCTGCAATACCGGCGGTGAGGATCAATAAGCTGGCCACAATGGTGGTCACGGGCCGCCGTATCGCCAGATCAGAGAGCGATTTTCCTTGTGCTGCCATGCTCCTCTCCTATGAGAGTCCGTCGTAAGGCCGGAAAAGATCCGTCAAGACGGACTTTTTTTCTTCGTGTCGGGATTGTTCTGGGATGCTTCGGTGCCCGAGGTGCCGCCTGGTTTGCGCTTTTGCACCAGTGCGCCGTGGCGGACTTTCTGAAGGCCGAGCGTGACCACATCCTCTCCCTCTGCAAGACCATCCTTGATCTCAACGAACCCCAGCGCCCGTCGGCCTAGCGTGACGCTGCGGCGCTCGATCTTAAATACATCCGGCTCTTTGCCCGGCTGGAGCGCAAAGACAAACTGTTGACCGCCCTCCACGATGACCGCTTCTTCTGGTACGACCAGCGTGGTTCTTCCGCCAAGCACGATGCTGACATGAATAAACATGCCGGCGGGCAACGACCGGTCAGAGTTATCGATAAGGCCTCTCACCTTAAAGGAGCGGGAGGCGTAATCGATACGGGTATCAATTGCTGAAATCTTCCCGACAAACTCCCGGCCGGGCATCGACGCCGCTCGAGCCAGTAGGGCTTCACCCAGGGTGAGCGTGCCGAATAAATCCTCCGGCACCGAGAACTCGATCATGACCTGGGATAAGTCATCGAGGACGGCAACGGCGTCGCCTTCTTTGATACGGGCGCCTTTTTCTATCGTAGAAAGACTGATCGACCCGGCGAAAGGCGCGCGTATGACCCGATCCTCGAGTCGTTTTTGAGCGCGATCAAGATTGGCCTGCGCAATCTGCACCTGAGCGCGAAGGCTGTCGAGCGTGGCCTCGGACATACTGCTCGACTGCTTTAGCGTGTTGGATCGTTTCAACGCCCTTGATGCTTCCTCGAACTTTGCCTTGGCCTCCACGACGTCGGCTTCCTGAATGGCCGAATCCAGTTTGAGTAAGACCGCATTAGCCTTTACCGGTTGGCCTGGGTTGAGGTTGACCGTTTCTACTCGACCAGAGGACAAAGGAGTAATCGTGACGGTGCGAGCGGCCATCGTGTTGCCAACGGCTTCAATGGTTCGTTCAAACTCACGAAAGGTCGCCGCTGCGGTCTCCACAGCGGTCGGCTTTCGAGGCTTACTGGCGGTTTTTTGGCCCGGTTCGCCTGAGCCCGACACCGTACTCCAGACCTTAAACCCACCCAGTGCCAGCACCGCGACGGCAATGACCAGGCCGATTTGTTTCTTTATTGTCATGCGGGTTTTGTCAGAAAAATAAGAGCTCTGTCCTCGAGGGGGGCAGATTATCTATCACTACCGATCAATAGGGTGAGAAATTTTATATTTGAAAATGAGGTCAGACACTGGTCGACGTCGGGCATTTTGGATGGCGCAGATAGTTTAATGGTCGGGTGTCGAGGCGGGCCACGCTGTCTGATCTGTGCTTAACGTTCTGGCTGATTTCGCAACTGGTCGATACCGTCCGTTAGGGCGCTCATGGTCAGGACCATATCGTCTTTGGATGTGCGTGGATTAATGGTGCACAGCCGCAAGACCGTTCGGTCTCCGAGACGAGTGGAGCTGAAC
Source organism: Gammaproteobacteria bacterium (assembly GCA_038111345.1). Taxonomy (GTDB): domain Bacteria; phylum Pseudomonadota; class Gammaproteobacteria; order Arenicellales; family UBA868; genus UBA868. The sequence goes on from JAYNKS010000064.1 coordinate 3,535, forward strand.
ATTGCTCGACCGTCCTGAATGACCCATTGCACAATCCTAAGATTGAACGCATCGATAGCTTCCTCTGACCACCCCTTGGGTGCGTATCGAAAGGTCACAATCCCCAGCCGAGCCGGAGTACAGATTTCAATGTCTTTTATGTTGAGTAGATGGCGTTCGGCGATTACAGCCAGATCCAGCGTGTAATCGATTGCCTCGCGGAAGGCATCCAGCCCAAAGGTTTTCAGCGACAGCCAGAGCTTGAGAGCACGGAAACTGCGAGTCAATTGCAGGCCGGCATCGCACAGATTGATCTCCCCCGACGCCGGATCGCCGGTTACGTCCTTTAGGTAGACGTGGTCCTGCCCGAACGTCTTGAGAAGATGGCCAAAGTCCTTTACCAACACGCAGCCAATCTCAAAAGGCTGGAACAGCCATTTATGAGGATCTATCGCGAGCGAGTCCACATCGCCGAGGCCCCGAAGCGCCTGTGCGCCTCGTTCGGTTATGACGGCTGCCGCTCCATAGGCGCCATCGATATGGATCCAGATATTCTCGGATCGGCCGATCTCGTTGAGTCGTTCTATCGGATCAACCGCGCCTGAACTGGTGGTCCCGGCATTGCCGATCACGCAAAACGGTGTCTTTCCGCTCGCGCGGTCCGCCCGGATGCGCTGCAACAGATCATCGCAGTCCATTTGCCACAACGCATCGACCTTCACGGCAGTCAGTTGGTTAGCCGAGAAGCCTAGCGCCTTTAGCGCTTTTCGATTGGAGCCGTGCGTTTGCTCTGAGCAGTAGATTTGGGCATCGCGAATGTCATTGTTCAGTCTTATCTCCCGTGCGACCGCAAGCGCCGTCAGATTGGCGGCGGAGCCACCACTCACAAAAACGCCACCCGCTGAAGAGGGTAGGCCACACAGCTCGCGAAGCCAGTTGATCGTGGTCAGTTCAAGCGTGGCCGGCCCCGATGCCTCCGCCCATTCGGCGAGGATCGGGTTGTATCCACTGATAAGCATGTCAGCGATGACGCTGACGAAGTTTGAGGGTCCCGGGACAAATGCGAAAAATCGCGGATGGTTAGTCGCCATCGAGTAGGCCAGTACCTCGTCTTTCACGAAGGCGAGAAGCTCGCCGGGATCGACGCCGACAGATGGGATAGGCTCGTGGATGACCTGCTCCAGTTGTGCCCGTGAGGCGACTTTTGAGACGGGTTGATCCGGCAGCGTGCTCATATGCTCAACGAGCATATCCACGACCTTATAACCGAGCGCGCGCATCTCGCTCGATGACAGCTCAAGGCGGGCGCGATGTTGGCCCCAACTATCGTCCTTCATGAGTACGCTCTTGTGCGCCCGTAAGTTGCGTGAGAGATTGTCTCGCTTAAGAAAAAGTCATGTACAGAATGACTAGCACGATCACGGTAAGACTAAGATGCACGATACCTTTTTTCATAATTACGCTCAGTGAACTTGGTGGTCAGTCTTGCGGCTCGGGATCGAGTCTGGCCGGGTGACGCCCGCCTGATGATGAATCATTTTCCACTCGTCTCTTTCTCGCTGGAAAAAGTTGGTGGCTATCAGTCTGCCCTCGCCGAGTGCTTCAAAGCACACAACATAGCCAACATCGCCCAATGTAAAAGCTTGAGGGTTTTTGCAGGCTATGTCAGGGGGGTTGGCCAGAATACTTTCCCAACTCCGAAGGACGGCCTCTCGACCTGAGACACAGCCCCATCCGGGATGGATGCAGGTGATATTGGCTGCGCTCGACCAGATGTCAGCCATCAAGTCGGCGCGACCTCCGGCAAATGCCGCGTAAAAAGCATCGTTTGCGATCAGTAAGGCATTCTCATCCATACCCGACATCATGGCACAGGAGTGAGAATGCGGCGCATCCGATAATGAAAATAAAAGCCCCCAGGTACGTTTAAGCGCTGAAATGGGGCTGATATTCCCTTTAAACCAAAAACCACAATTTTCACGCGAAGTTGACTGCTTCGGGCCTACCGTTCGAATATGAAAACAGGAAGTTTAGTGCTCCTTGGGGCATTCTTGGGCGCAACGCTTTCGGTAGGAGCTATGGCCACGAACAGCTTGGATAACTTTGCGTCAACTGAAGATAGCCCCTGGGCATTCGTTAGCGATCAGGTGATGGGCGGCGTGTCGACCGGCCAGATGGCGATGGACGTGCAGGACGGCGCTCACGTTATGACGCTCAAGGGCACGGTCAGCACCGAGAACAATGGTGGTTTTATTCAGGTACGAAGGGAGGTGCCTGCCGAGTCTCTTCAGGGAGCGGCTGGCGTCTACCTTATCGCTAGGGGAAACGGAGAGCGATACTTTGTCCATCTGAGATCTAAGTGGACGATACTTCCGTGGCAATACTATCAGGCGGGGTTTGATACCACCGAGCAATGGCAGGAGATTCGGGTGCCGTTCTCCGAGTTCAAGGCGTCAGGCTGGATGTTACCGGGGCGCCTGAAAGGCGCCGATATTCGCTCTCTGGGTGTCGTCGCCTTCGGTCGGGATCATGTGTCCAACGTCAGTATCAAGGAAGTCGGGTTTTACTGACCCCAGATCGGAGCGTAGCGATGATTACTATTTTTTTCGACGGCAAATGCAGTCTTTGCCGGCGCGAGATCAGTCACTACAAAAAGATTGCGCCTTCGGGTGCGTTCGACTGGGTTGACGTGACCGTTAATTCTGACGCTTTAGCGGCGTTGGGCATCTCCCAGGCGGATGCGCTTCGAGCGCTTCATGCTCGTGGCGATGACGGCGTGCTCTCAAGTGGGGTCGATGCCTTCATCGTTCTTTGGCGCGCGTTGCCACGCTGGCGCTGGCTTGCATCATTGGTTGGCCTCCCCGGGATTCGCTTTGTGGCCGATAATTTGTATGAGAAGTTTGCAGATTACCGATTCAGCCGTTTGGCTCATTGTCAGGCTGCGCTCTCGACTGATGCGTAACAGACACTCAAATGACGACAGGCCTGCCGGTCTTTTGGTCCGGAGCCTAAGGTTGCGCGTCGTGGCGCTGACCGTTCTTATGCTTTCGGCCGTACATGCCCAGGAGGGGACCCCTCAGGGCGGGGACCCGGTGGTCGACTGGCAGGGTGAAGCGCTAGTTGAAGTGGGGCCTTTTGGGCTGGATGTTTATATTGCGAGGTTTTTTGATAGCGGGACTGGCGTAAAGCTGATCGAGCTTGAATACCTTCGTGATGTCCTCCGGCGTTTTTCTCTGATGGGGTGGGAGCGTGGCCTTGCACCGTTTGACGTACCTACCTATCAGGAGGCCGTTAATTGGATCAAGGACAAAACACCCGACATAAAAGAGGGTGACCGGTTCAGGGTCAGGGTAGAGGGGACCTCAACCACGGTGTTGCTTAACGGGATAACGATCGGTGAGAGCGATGACCCGCTGGTCGCCGAGATTATCTTGTCGCCATGGGTTGGCGATCCGCCCGTCCACTTGGAGGTAAAGCAAAAATTGCTAGGCGATAGAGCCTAGCTGGCGATGGGCATGCGGCGAAGAGGATCACTCGACCCCTTCGTCTGAATCCTCTTTATCTCTTTCCAGCGGCGTCTCAGCCGGGAGCGATTTGTCGGCAACGTAAGTGGACAGGATGGATTCACTGTACCAATCACCATAAAACTGCGCTTCAAAGCGAAGCTGGTCCTCAATCGGATCAGGCGTTGGTTTTTTACCCTTTTTGCTCATAGCTGATATGTTATCCGTTCCGAGGTGGTCGGACTATGAAGATCAACGCTCACGCTTTCGATTAAGAGAAGCAGAAGACAAATAAGCATGAGTTCATCGCGCAGCAATCTCTTTATTCATGCGCAGGGGTCAAAATGGACGTCGGCCGCTCCTGTGGAGAAGGAAAAGCACTTTGTCCTGCTTGAGCGCGTAAAAACCCATGGCTTGGATGAGAACGTTTTTCGGATTCGATCAATCCTGACCGGGCGCGAGCGTTTGGTGGCCGGCAGCGAATTGAAAGATTCGACCAAATGGAAACGCGGCTGGCTCTGAACGTTCCATTGCTCGGATGTAATGCGGCCAAACCGTTAGCACCTTACTCGTTGGCTGTTCCTCCAGGTGACAGGGCGGGAACAGATTGAAGATCTGGCGCGCTGCCGTTTGGGGCGATAAAAAAATAGTAAACGCTTCGCTCGCTGCCCGGGAAAAATAACCGGGGCATAGCTCGCACGGTCAAAGGCGTCATGGTCAAGCCGGGAATAAATCGTTTGGCGATAGACTGACAACGTTGATCTTGTTTGAGGCATACGATTGCCATACCCTGATCCCTTATATCAGACGGTGTGATCCAGGGGCTCCATTCATAGCTCAGGTGCTGCAGCACCGAGGGATGGTCGGATGAGTGGAACGCAATGCTGTCCGGCGCTACATATCCTCCACCGACAATCCTCAACGGGACGCCCATCTGGTCCCGCCAGCGCTGGGTAATTTCAATCGCCAGCTCTTTGCCGGGGAAGTGATACATGTCGCGATCCGAACTGGCGGCGCCAGTGATTAGAAGCAGCGACGTTACGCCGAGTAGCCACATGGCAACCGATCTGGAGATCCAATCAAATCCACGGAATCCAAGCGGGATCGGCCAAACGAGCAGCAAAACAATTCCGGCAAGATTTAAAGTGGGTCCACCCCATCGGCTGGAAACCCCGATTCCGGCCGAAAACGCGACAATTGCGGTTCCCAGCAGTGGAAAGAGAAACATCCAGTAAATGAAGCGCCGCCTGCTCTTGGCCACCTGATCCGTATCGCGGGCGCCAGGGTCTTGGGTGGCGTGGCGACCACGCCATCGGATCGAGAAGTAAACGATCGATAACGGAACAAGATAGAGTGCTTGCGCCAGAAGAAATCTGATGCCCGACCAACGCAACGAGAAGTCGTCACCGACGTAATCCGCGACATGGCCAATCGTGCCTAACTCCCGGGCGAAAACGTACCAGATGTGCCAGCCCATAATACCGACGAAGATCATCAGCGAGAGATACGGGCCGATCGTTTTTAATGTTAAGCGACCTTCTTTGAAGAGGAGTAAATACAGCGCAATGCCTGGCAGCATGGCGGCGGAGTAATATTTGGTTAGCATGGCAACAGCCGCGAGAATGCCGAGTCCTATCCAATATCGATTCTGACCTCGGGTAATGGCGAGAAAGGCAAGAAGAATCGTGGCGGCCCAGATCGAGATCAGCATGGAACTGTGATTGAGTCGCATACTGAAGATGCTGAAATAGGGGATGAACTCCAATAAGAGAACAGCCGTCACGGCTGCGATAGGAGGCAGTACTTCCCGTGCGAGGCGCCAGATGCAGTAGAACGCGAGAAGAAAGTTAAGCTGTGTGAGTAGGTTGTAAGACCAGTTCTGCGTTCCAAGGAGTTCAAGAAAGCCCGCGACGACCCACGGCAGGATTGGGGGATGAAGGTGATAAGACCCCATCCACTCCTGCCCCCAGGCAAAGTGCATCATGCTGTCCGTATCGAGCTCGTGCCGGGAGAGGGTGGGTACGAGGGTCCACAATACGACGTGCGACAAGGCAAAAATCCAGAATATTCGAGTCGCGTTTGCCTGTGAGTACTTCATTAGAAAGCCCATGGAGGGATCGGGGGTTGCAGGTTTGGGTAACGGTGCGCCGTCAGCCGAAACCGATATTCGGTCACGCACGCCCTAATTTGCATCCGCCGTAGACCTATCCGTAGATACATTACATATAGTAGTAAGAGGATTAACTTATTAATAAACTTAGTTTCCAAGAGGTTTTATCCCTGGTTGGATAAAATCGGGCAAACGGCCTAAAAAGCATCCGTAACCCTCCAATTGCCCGAATCCACCGGATTTTGTCAGGGTGGGGCGAGAATGCTACAGCACAGGGACTGGCGCGGGGCCGTATCGCCGCAATAAAGGCTTCTCGCTCGCCTAGGGACCTACCGTTTGGGACGAAATTCCGTTAGAATCGCGGCCCCGCACCCCACCTTTGTCGCGTGGGAGGGCGTGCGTGCGTATGAAACGTGCGGTCGTAGCGCAAAGCGACCGACCAGTTGTTTTTTAGAATTTACTTTTAACGAGGTCGCCGTTTTTCGGAGGGGTTCCCGAGCGGTCAAAGGGGGCAGACTGTAAATCTGTTGGCTC
>JAYNKS010000065.1:0-9644 GCA_038111345.1 Gammaproteobacteria bacterium
ATCTTGCTATGGCCAAGACTGAAAATATCGACGAGCTTCGGCGACAGATCGATGAGATCGACGACAAGTTGACGCGCTTGGTAAACGATCGAATTGAACTGGCGGCGCAGATTGGTCGGAACAAGGCAGGCGGGGACCGAGGGATTTACCGTCCCGAGCGTGAGGCGCAGATCATCCAGCGATTGATTGAGGGCAATTCAGGGCCGTTAACTCCGGCCTCGATCCGCGCAATTTTTCGCGAAATTATCTCTGCTGCCCGCGCTGCGGAGGGAGAGTTAAGGGTCGCAGCCTTGGGGCCGCAAGGGACTTACAGTGAACAAGCTGCTCGTAACGTGTTCGGGCAACAGATTGCGGTGGTAGAAGCGGCAAGCATCAAGGACGTTTTTCGCATGGTCGAATCAGGCGACACCCAGTTTGGTGTGGTGCCTATCGAAAACTCAACCGAGGGGGGGATCAACGCCACGTTGGATTTGTTACTCGACTCACCGTTGACCATTTGTAATGAAACGGAGTTACGGATCTCGCATAATCTCTTGTGCCAGTCTCTGAACGGTCGGCCGACCCGCATAGCGGGACATGAGCAGGCGCTGGCGCAATGTCGCGACTGGCTTGCTGAAAACTACTCCGGCGTTACGCAAGTTGCGGTTTCGAGTACCGCAGAGGCCGCGAGAATGGCGTCTACCGATCCCCAGCTTTGGGCGGTGGCCTCCGAGTCTGCGGCTCAATTGTACGAGCTCGATATTGCAGCGAGGTCGATAGAGGATGTACGGGGAAACACCACCCGCTTTCTGGTGCTGTCGAACGAGGGTGTGCGCCTGAGCGGTAGAGACAAGACTAGCCTTGCCGTTGCCAACTCGGATCGAGCCGGCGCGCTACTCTCACTGCTTGAGCCGCTAGCGGCAGCGGGTATTAGCATGACGCGTATTGAGTCACGACCTATGAAATCGGCGCTTTGGCAGTACGTCTTCTTCATCGACATCCAGGGCCATATTGATGACCCTCATGTTGCCAAAACCCTGGATCAGCTGGAGGAGAACTGTGCGTTTTTCCGAGTACTTGGTTCTTATCCGCGTACCTCCTAGGTGATGCTATGAGCATTCAAGATTGGGTCACAAGCGGCGTTAGAGGTCTCCAACCCTATCAGCCGGGCAAGCCTGTCGAGGAGTTAGAGCGGGAACTCGGCATCACGGGCATTATAAAACTCGCCTCAAACGAGAACCCGAAAGGGGCGAGCCCTCTTGTTGCCGATGCCCTTAAAACGGCGCTGTCAGACCTGGCGCGTTATCCGGATGGGTCCGGTTTCTCACTGAAGTCAAAACTGGCCAGGTTTCTCGGGATTCGACCTCATCAAATCACTCTCGGCAACGGCTCTAACGATGTGCTCGAGATTATTACGCGCTGCTTCGTGGGTCCTGGTGAGGGGGTCGTCATTTCGGAGCATGCGTTCGCCGTGTATTACCTCGCGGCCAAAAGTGTGGACGCTCATATTGCAATTGCCCCGGCCCAACAGTACGGGCACGACTTGAAGGCAATGCGAAAAGCGATCGGCAGTGATACAAAATTGGTGTTCATTGCAAACCCGAATAACCCGACCGGTACGCACCTGACGAGCGCACAGTTGCTTGAATTCCTGGAGGATCTGCCCAAAGACACCCTCGTGGTTCTCGATGAGGCTTATGTGGAATACACCGGCGGACTCGACCATGCGGACGGTCTCACTCTCTTGGATCGATTTCCCAATCTGATCGTGACACGGACTTTTTCAAAAGCGTATGGTATTGCTGCGTTGCGAGTCGGTTTCGCCGTCGCGTCTGAGGCGGTGACAGAGATTCTGAACCGTGTGCGGCAGCCATTTAATGTGAATACGCTTGCCCTTGTTGCTGCTGAAGCCGCGCTTGAGGATCAACAGTTTGTGGCTGAGAGCGTTCTTGAGAATAAGGAAGGACTGGAGCGTCTGATTCCTGCCTGCTCCGAAATGGGCATCGAATCGATACCATCGGCCGCTAACTTCATTTGTGTCCGAGTGGGGTCGCAAGCGCAGGAGGTTTATGACGCCATGTTGCGTATGGGCGTGATTGTGCGTCCGGTGGCAAATTACGGACTGCCCGAGCACCTGCGCATTACGATCGGTACCCCGCAGGAAAACGAACGACTCATCGAGACGTTACGGTCAGCGCTTCTACAATGTCGCGCAAATTGAGGTGAATGACTCTCTAAAGTCGATATCGCTGGGGAACGTTGCTATCCTCGGTGTGGGCCTGATCGGAGGCTCCCTTGCGGCAGGGCTGAAGAAAACGGGTCGTGCGGATCGGGTCTGGGGGTTTGGGCGCAGTCAGGCTAATTTGGACAAAGCCATCGACCTTGGTCTTGTTGATCACGCGAGCACAGCGCTTGAGACGGTCGTCAAGGACGCTGACGTGATTGTGATCGCCGCTCCAGTGGGTGCAATCGATGGCCTCCTGATACAGCTGAAGCGGCACGCGCCGGCCCGGGCGGTAATTTCCGACGTCGGGAGCACGAAGACCAGCGTGATTCAATCCGCGCGGTCGGCACTGGGCGGACAGTTCCCTTATTTCGTTCCGGCTCATCCAATCGCGGGAAGCGAGAAAAGTGGCCCGTCCGCCGCGCATCCAGAGCTTTTTGTCGATCATTGGACGGTCCTCACTCCGGTCGACGAGACTGACCCTGAGGCCTTGAAACAGGTAGCGGACATGTGGACCTCTGTTGGTGCAAGGCTCAAGACAATGCACCCGCAGGCACATGATCATTCACTGGGTATGATCAGCCATCTTCCTCACGTGACGGCATACGCCCTCATGGCGCAACTCGCTCAGCAAGATGACCTTAATGATTTGCTGGATATGGCCGCCGGGGGTTTTTTGGATATCACGCGTATCGCTTCGAGCGATCCGGTCATGTGGCGGGACATATTTCTGGATAACGAAAGGGAAGTTCTTTCTCTGATTGAGGAGCAGAAAAAAATTCTCTCCGACCTACAAAGCCTCATCAGCGCGAAGGATTCGGCGGGACTTGAGGACTGGTTTATAAAAGCCAAGCGCCTTCGGGATCGCCTGGCTGGCGGGAAGACGACGCCCTGAGATCCCAATGACCCAATTGATCTCAAGACGCGCGGGGGCGTTGTCCGGCACGGTCACTGTACCGGGAGATAAATCAATAAGCCATCGCTCTGTGATATTCGGATCGATAGCTGAGGGCATCTCGGAGATTAGCGGGATCCTTGAGGGTGAAGATGTCCTCGCTACGATCAGGGCCTTTAGGGCGCTTGGGGTAGAGATACTGGGTCCGGAGCAGGGGGTGATTCGAATTCAAGGTGCTGGAAAGACCGGACTGCAGTGCTCTGCGGACGCGCTTTATCTCGGAAACTCCGGCACCTCTATGCGGTTGCTGTCAGGTCTTTTGTCAGGTCAGGGGTTCGATTCAATTCTCACCGGTGACGAGTCGCTGAGCCGCCGTCCAATGAAGCGTGTGATCGATCCCCTAGGCGAAATGGGGGCGCGCATTGAGTCCCATAGCGGCTGTGCTCCCCTACAAATCTTTGGCCAGCGGCAGTTGACCGGGATCGACTATCGGTTGCCGGTTGCGAGCGCTCAGGTCAAATCGGCGCTGCTGTTAGCGGGGTTATTCGCTGACGGGACCACGCGAGTGGAGGAGCCTGTCCTCACCCGCGACCACACCGAAAGGATGCTGGCAGCGTTTTCTAACACCGGATTTAGAAAAACGAATCCCTGCGAAGTTCAGGGCTCAATTAGCCTTTCGGGGCAGCAGTTTAACGTTCCCTCGGATATCTCGTCTGCTGCATTTTTTCTCGTGGCAGCAAGCCTGAACCCGGGTAGTGACCTGGTTCTGCAGAATGTGGGAGTCAACCCAACACGGAGCGCTGTACTCAAGATCCTCAAGATGATGGGCGCTGATATCGAGCTCACGGGCCATCGGGAATCCGCCCTTGAGCCGGTCTGCGACATCCGGGTTCGATATGCCCCTTTGAGAGGGATTGACGTACCGAAGGAGTTGGTCGCGAACGCGATTGATGAGTTTCCAATTCTCGCGGTTGCGGCGGCAGCGGCGAAAGGGCGAACGCGGATCCGTGGGGCAGCAGAGCTACGGGTAAAAGAGTCCGACCGAATCGCCGCGATGGTGAATGGCCTGACGACGCTCGGAATTGAAGCGGTTGAGTCTCCCGACGGGATGGATATCCAAGGCGGCGGATTTGATGGGGGCGTGGTCGAAAGTTGTGGCGATCACCGAATCGCCATGGCATTTGCAGTCGCGGGTAGCATCTCGGATGGTTCCGTCATAATTCCTAATTCTGATAACGTCTCCACCTCGTTTCCCGGATTTGCGCGGCTTGCTGAGTCCACAGGTATGCAGGTGACCGAGGGGGCCGGGGACTATGTCAGCGCGTAGACCCCCCGTAATCACCATTGATGGTCCAAGCGGTACGGGCAAGGGAACCGTCGCCGGTGCGCTGGCTGCCGCGTTGCAATGGCATATCCTCGATAGCGGAGCCTTCTATCGTGCCTTTGGCTATTTAGCGACGAAGCGAGGCATTGGTGTTGACGATGAAGAGGCGATGATGGCCCTTGATCTTGCCGCTTTGATTCAGTTTCAGACAGTAGAGCAAGAGATCCGAATTCTGGTCGAGGGAGTCGATGTAAGCGAGACGGTGCGCGGGGAAGAGGGTGGCAAAGTCGCGTCGGTTTTTGCCGCGGCGCTGCCGGTCCGAAATCTTCTGCTCGCTCACCAGCGTGCGGCCCGACGTCCCCCGGGCCTCGTGGCGGATGGCCGGGATATGGGAACGGTCGTTTTTCCAGACGCCTTTTTGAAGCTGTTCCTCCAGGCTTCGCCAAAAGTTAGAGCACAAAGACGCTATAAGCAGTTGAAGGAAAAGGGTTTTGATGTTAACCTCCCGCGCCTCGAAAACGAGATAGCTGAGCGAGATTTCAAGGACACGCATCGCGCGGTGTCCCCGCTTGCTCCGGCTGACGATGCGGTGGTGATTGATACCTCGCATAAAAGTCGCGAGGACGTACTTTCCGAATCGCTGGCAATGGTCCGGGCTCGCCTGAGTCAATGACAGTCAAGCGTTCAGCGCGTTTCGTATCGGGAATTTTCTGGGGGCTGACCGAGGTCGGCTGAAATTCACGTCTAACTCTGCCGTATCTGTTCTACGGTACATCTTCCTTATCACCATGTCAGAAAACTTTGAACAACTCCTTGAAGAAAGCCTGCAAAACGCGGTTATGCAAACCGGCGCCGTCATCCTGGCGGAGGTAGTCGAAATTAATGGCGACTACATTATCGTAAACGCAGGACTTAAATCAGAATCAGAAATTCCTGCGACTCAATTTAGAGACGCAGACGGATCTGTCTCCATCCAAATTGGCGATCAGGTCGAAGTAGCCATCGAGGCGCTTGAAGACGGTTTTGGCAACACAAGACTTTCCCGAGAGCGTGCCCGTCGTGCGAAATCGTGGGAGGTCCTGAAAAATGCCTTTGAGAACGAATCTATTGTGACGGGTTTTCTGACCGGAAAAGTGAAAGGCGGGTTTACGGTATCGCTTGACGAGGTTCGGGCGTTCCTTCCGGGATCGCTCGCCGATGTGCGTCCGGTAACGGATTCTGCATACCTTGAGAATCGCGAGCTGGAATTCAAGGTGATCAAACTCGACCAGGCTCGAAATAACGTAGTCGTCTCCCGACGCGCCGTCGTCGAAAAAGAGATGATGGCTGAGCGTAGTGCGCTCCTTGAGAATCTTGAGGAAGGTCAGGTGGTCACCGGCGTAGTTAAGAACCTTACCGATTACGGAGCGTTCGTTAACTTGGGTGGTCTGGATGGATTGCTTCATATCACCGATATTGCATGGAAACGGGTGAAACATCCCTCTGAGGCGCTAAACGTCGGGGACGAGGTGACGGTGCGCGTGTTGAAGTTTGATCGGGAAAGAAACCGCGTCTCGCTTGGAATGAAGCAGTTGGGAGACGATCCTTGGGCGGATATTGCGCGGCGCTATCCGGAGAGGACCCGAATCTTTGGCAAGGTGACGAACATTACGGACTACGGTGCATTCGTCGAACTGGAAGAGGGCGTTGAGGGGTTGGTTCATGTTTCCGAAATGGACTGGACCAACAAGAACGTCCACCCAAATAAAATCTGTCAACTGGGTGACGAGGTTGAAGTCATGGTGCTGGAAGTTGACTCTGAGAGGCGACGCATTTCCCTTGGGATGAAGCAGTGCAAGGGGAACCCTTGGGAGGAATTTGCCGCCACGCACCAGAGAAACGACAAGATCACGGGCGAGATTAAATCAATCACCGATTTCGGCGTGTTTATTGGTCTCGAGGGTGGTATTGACGGACTGATTCACCTTAGTGACCTGTCATGGGAGCGGGAAGGTGACGATGCCGTGCGCGACTTCAAGAAGGGCGATCAGGTGGAAGCCATCGTGCTTTCCGTCGATCCGGAGCGGGAGCGAATTTCGCTCGGTGTGAAACAGGCTCAAGAGGACCCCTTCAGTGCTTTTGCTGGCGGTCACGCAAAGGGCACTACGGTTAAAGGGTCGGTCACCTCGGTCGATGCAAAGGGTGCCGTTGTCGATCTGGGTGACGGTGTTGAGGGTTATCTCCGTGCCACGGAGCTATCCCGTGACTATGTTGAAGATGCGCGTTCGGTCCTCAGCGTCGGCGCGGAGGTAGAAGCAAAGGTCACCAGTATTGATCGAAAAACCCGTCGAATCACGCTCTCAATTAAGGCGTTGGACGCCGAGATTGAGGATCAGACCGTTCAGCAGTACAGCGGCCAGACAACGGTTCGCACTTCGCTCGGTGACAAGCTCAAGGAAGAACTGCAAAAGCAAGATGCCTAGGGATAATGTCGCTGACGTGCTGAGCCTGTTTAGTGGGTTGAGCGGATAATGTGCTGATGGGGACAATGACCAAATCGGAGTTGATTGAGCGCCTGTGTCGTGATCAGGCGCACCTTCCGCCTCGTGATGTCGAGTTTGCCGTTAATGCCGTACTCGAGCACATGCGACGAGCTCTGGTTTCCGGGGATCGCATAGAGATTCGAGGCTTCGGCAGCATTGGACTTCGCTACCGTATGCCGCGAACTGGGCGCAATCCAAAGACCGGGGAGTCCGTCGAGGTACCCGGGAAATATGTCCCCCACTTCAAACCGGGTCGCATGCTCAGGGAGCGCGTGAACGACGGCGGCCTTAACGATGATGGCGGTATCACCTCTGGCAGCCGCTAAAGGAAGATGGTGTGCGCTGCGTTTGTAGGCAGGTGGAACCTTTAGGGCGCCGTGCGTAGATTCGCCATAAAGGCAGTGTGGCTTCTGGCCCTTACGGTCGTCGTCGTATTTGGTGTGACGTTTGCTACTGAGAACTATCAGTCAATTGAAATCACCTACTTTGGCTGGCGCTGGGACGGCCCCATCGCGGTCGCGCTCGGAGTGGTACTCCTGAGTGGTTTTTTTCTCGGTATTTTCCCGGGAATGATCGGCGCCTTTCTCTCTCGGCGCGCATTAAGACGATCTATCGGGCAGTCACGGGTTTCGCCTAGATCATAATGGATCCGGCCTGGCTGCTGCTGCTTTTGCCTCTTGCGGTCGCGTCCGGATGGGTGGGTGCGAGGCGTAGATTTTCCCCGCCGCGCGAGAATGCTCGTCTGGTTAGTGGGAAACCCTACCTTGAGACTCTAAATCTCGTAATTAATGATCAGCACGATAAAGCGCTCGACGTGCTCTCGACCGCGCTTCAGGAACACGATCAAGATTTAGAGATTCAGCTTGCCTTGGGTAGTCTTTTCCGACGCCGTGGAGAAATTGAGCGCGCGACGCAAATTCACCAGCGCCTTTTAGCTCGGCCGGCGCAGAGCCCGGAGCAGAAAAGCCAGGTGTTGTTTGAGTTGGCCAATGACTACTTTAAAGCTGGATTGTTGGATAGAGCAGAAAATCTCCTTAAGGAGGCAAGCGCCAGTTCCGCTGTTCGAGAATCTGCATTTCGGCTTCTTATTCAGATCTATGAAAGCGAGAAAGAGTGGGCGAATGCGATCGAGGCCGTGCTCGCGCTAGCGTCTCTAAGCGGTGAAGATCTGAGTCACTCGACCGCGCAATACCACTGTGAGCTTGCAGATAGGGCGATTGCCGAAGGCGATCTTGACTCTGCCGAGCGATCTGTGTCGCAAGCTTTGCGGTACAGACCAAGATTTGCGCGAGCAACGATTCTCCAGGGCCGTCTAAGGGCCGCTGTGGGGCATCATGCCAGGGCGATAGCCATATGGACAGATCTATTGAACGCCAACCCGGAATTCGCGCACGAAGTCGTCAAGCTCGTTCAGAACAGTGCGGAGACGCTTGGGGAGACTCATCGTTACTCAGGGTTCCTTCAGCGGGCTATTGAGACCAGTGGCGATGACCGCATTCGGTTACTCTATTCTGACTTTTTGGCTCGCGAGGGTCGGGAGGAAGAAGCCGAACGGTACTTATGGAATTGGGTGACAGAATCGTCCAGCCTGGCCGGACTGCATCAACTGCTTGAAATTAAATCTGGGCAAAACCGAGAGCCTGGAAATAGTGACGAATACCGCTTATTCCGACAGGTCACCGCGAAACTCCTCCAGCATCGGATAGGCTACGAATGCCGGTTCTGCGGGTTCCAAGGTCGGTCCATGCATTGGCAATGCCCAGGCTGCAGGCATTGGGATACGACCGGTCCGCGCGCTTCTGCATTGCTCACGCAAGAACTGTGAACTATTTACGTTGTCCGCGCATCTGACGAACGTCAATATGGGATGGTCCGCGATTGATCGGACGTTTTTTCAACCCTGACGTGTAAATACAAGGAGCGTAGAACATGAATAGGAAACTGAAGCATCTGGTGGCGGGTCTGTCTGGTCTTCTGATGGGCTTTTGGTTGATGTCCGCTACAGCGGAGCCTGTGGATATCAATCTGGCTTCTGCGGAGACTCTGGCAGAGAACATCGTAGGCGTGGGTCCGGTAACGGCAGAAAAAATTGTTGCCTATCGTCTTGAGCATGGCGATTTTCAGTCCATCGATGAGCTAATGAATGTCTCGGGTATTGGGATCAAGACGCTTGAGGCGAATCAGGATGTCCTCATGATCGATGGAAAAGTGCTTCAAAACTGATAAAATCCGGCCGCGTGCCCAACCTGAAGGGTGCCCTTGGGCACCCTTCTTTTTTTAGTGACCGGCGTATTTGGACAACACGAGCCAAATAACGCGAGTTCGAGGCAAAAGAGCATGAAAGTGACAGTGGTCGGCACCGGCTATGTGGGCCTTGTTTCGGGCACCTGCCTTGCAGATGTGGGTAATGACGTTCTTTGCATCGACACCGACCAGGAAAAAGTAGAGCGTCTGAAGAAAGGACAGATTCCGATTTTCGAACCGGGTCTGGAAGCGTTAGTGCTGCGAAACGCGGCCTCCGGAAGGCTTCGTTTCAGCACCCTTTTGCAGGAGGGCGTTCAACACGGTGAGGTGATTTTTATTGCCGTGGGCACTCCGCCAGACGAGGACGGTGCGGCTGATCTGCAACATGTGGTTGCGGTCGCTAGGGGTATTGGTGGCACCCTCTCTGAATATCGGGTGATTGTGAACAAATCCACC
>JAYNKS010000066.1:0-9315 GCA_038111345.1 Gammaproteobacteria bacterium
CCACAGAAACTCTCGACCCTTAAGCAGCGTCGCGACTTCGTCCTCCGTTAGAAAATTCTCGTCCGCGAGTTGGTTGAGATTCGCGTTATTGAAATAGCGCGCACCTACCCATTGGATGGTTTGTATGTCCCGTAGCCCGCCGGGTCCTTCCTTTATCTGAGGTTCAAGGTTGTAGGCGGTGTCTCCAAATCGCGCATGTCGAGCCACCTGTTCTTTGCGTTTGGCCTCGAAGAACTTTCGTGCCGACCATATTTTTGCCGGACGGATCTGATGTCGAAGTTCGGTCAGAAGGGTGCCCGGACCGTAGACCAGTCTTGATTCCATTAGGTTCGTCACAACGGTGATGTCATCGCGAGCTTGAGATACGCACTCCTTTAAGGTCCGAGTGCTATGACCGACGTCCAAACCGATATCCCAAAGAAAGCGAATAAAGGGCTCAACGACCGTAGCCTGAAAGGCGCTATTGGCCTTGCTGAGAAGAATCAGAAGGTCGATATCGGAGAACGGGTGTAACTCCTGCCGACCATATCCCCCTACGGCCACTAACTCGGCGCCGTGCCCCTCGGGACTGAAATGTGTCCACACGCGGGTCAGCAAGGAGTCAATGAAGTCAGAGTGCAGTGCCAAAAGCTTTTGAGGCGCCAGGCCCTCGCGATGGGCATCTGCGAGCTGAGATCGAGTCTGCTTGATAACCGCTTTACAGTCGTCAACGGTGCATTCGCCCCTGAACGGCATGACCTCTTGGAGTGAGGAACCCATGGGGAGGCGAGTGTGCTGACTTGCGGCAGCCGACTAGGGTAGCTCGCCCGTGAGAATCTCTACCCGATCGTCCGTGACGGCGAGGGTATGCTCCCACTGGGCGCTTAGCGAGTGGTCTTTTGTCACCACGGTCCAACCGTCCGAAAGAAGGCGAGTCTGAGCCCGCCCCGCGTTGATCATCGGTTCGATCGTGAAGGTCATCCCGGGAAGAATCTCTTGGCCATGACCTCTCGTGCCGTAATGAAGAATCTGAGGATCTTCATGAAAACCCCGACCGATACCATGCCCGCAGTATTCCCGCACAATTGAAAATCCCTCGGATTCGGCATATTCCTGAATAGCGGCGCCGATGTCTCCCAGACGCGCTCCTGGCCGCACAGCCGCGATCCCTCGCCGCAGCGACTCTTTGGTAACGTTGATTAAACGCTTCGCGAGAATGGACGGATCGCCAACCGTGTACATTCTGCTGGCGTCACCATGAAAACCATCCTTAATCACGGTAACGTCAATATTAATGATGTCGCCCGCTTTGAGTTTTTTGTCTCCAGGTATTCCGTGACAGACCACATGGTTGACGCTCGTACAGATCGACTTCGGAAAACCTCGGTAATTGAGCGGCGCAGGAATAGCATCCAAGTCATTTACGATGAAGTCATGACAGAGTCGATCGAGTTCGCCCGTGGTCACGCCCGGCTGCACGTGCGAGTCGATCATGTCGAGGACTGAGCGAGTCAGATCCCCAGCTATCCGCATTTTCTGCAGATCTTCTTCAGACTTGAATTGAATGGCCATGTTTGAACCGGGCTGTTTACAGGGTCGATTTTACGTTAAACCGGCGCCTCGCTTTGACGACACGGCTTTCCACAGACGCCTGATCAACTGGAGAAACCGTGGGTTATGGGTTAGAATCTTCGCCCTCAAATCCTGGCGCGGTCCCCTCATCGGACATCCGGGTGCTGAACCTCAATGGTTTGGTTGGTGTTCATGGCCGCGCTTAACAACAACCCGACAGGAGTAAATCATGACTGACGTATCTATGCGCCAGATGTTGGAAGCTGGCGTGCATTTCGGCCATCAAACCCGATTTTGGTCGCCCAAGATGGGTCCCTACATCTTCGGCGCTCGAAACAAGATTCATATTATTAACCTGGAAAAAACGCTGCCGATGTACCGAGACGCAGTCAATTTTCTGGGGAGTGTTGCTGCGGCAAGAGGGAAAATACTTTTCGTTGGGACCAAGCGGCAGGCCGGTCGGGTGGTGCGAGAGGAGGCCATCCGTTGCAACAGCCCTTACGTCGACCATAGGTGGCTCGGCGGGATGCTGACTAATTTCAAGACGGTTAAGAACTCAATCGCTCGATTGGTTGAGCTTGATGAGATGGGTGCGTCTGGGGCTAACCGGGGTTTAACCAAGAAAGAATCCCTTATGCTCGAGCGTGAGCGCACGAAACTGGATCGCAGTCTCTCGGGCATTCGAGAGATGAAGGGGCTCCCCGATGCGCTATTCGTAATCGATGTCGATCACGAGCGTATTGCGGTATCAGAGGCCAAAAAGCTGGGGATCCCGGTCGTGGGCGTTTGCGACACCAATAGTTCCCCGGACGGTATCGACTATCCGATTCCGGGAAATGACGATGCGATTCGCGCCATTCGCCTCTACCTTCGAGGGGCCGCCGACGCCATCCTGCAGGCACGCGCAGCCTCTGCCCAGACGATAGAGGGTGACGCTGATGATTACGTGGAAGTGACTGAGGAGCTGGCCGCCGTCGGACAGCCTTCGACAACAGTTACCGAGGAACCGGCCAATGAGTCACCCGCTCCTGCGGCCGACTCAGACGAGCCCGCCCCTGCCGGAACTCCCGCCTAGGCGCAGGCACCAAACTCCGTAGGGAACTGAAATACAGGAAGAGATTGTGATTACTGCTAGTCAAGTGAAAGAGCTCCGGGAGAGAACTGGAGCGGGGATGATGGATTGCAAAAAGGCCTTGGGAGAGACCGAAGGGGATCTCGATGCGGCCGTTGATCTGCTCAGAAAGAAGGGCGCAGCCAGCGCGGAGAAGAAAGCCGGACGGATAGCGGCCGAGGGTGTCGTGGAGTTGGCGATCAACCCGAATGCTTCTCGGGGCGTGATGTTGGAGGTGAACTGCGAAACCGACTTTGTTGCGAAAGACGAGTCATTCCGGCAATTTGCCCGGGACCTGGCCGAAGCGGTCATGGAGCATGATCCGGCAGATGTTGACGCATTGAGCAGCGTCACGTTGTCGGGAGGGCAGGCGGTTGAGTCCGCTCGTCAGGCGCTCATTGCGAAAATCGGTGAGAACATTGCGGTGCGACGGTTTGAGGTGGTAACCGGCGAAGCCGGTCAGGTGGCTGGATATCTCCATGGTACTCGCATCGGTGTCTTGGTTTGTGCGACCGGGTCTGGGGATCTGGGTCGCGATATTGCTATGCATGTGGCGGCAACACGCCCTGTGTGCATTGGTGAAGCCGATATGCCGGGTGACGTTCTCGCTCGCGAGAGAGAGATATACAGCGCACAAGCCGCCGAAAGCGGCAAAAGTGCGGAGATTGTCGAAAAGATGGTGGATGGCCGCGTCAAGAAATTTCTAAAAGAGAATACGCTGCTCGGCCAGCCTTTCGTTAAAGACCCCGATACCTCGGTGGGGGCGTTGCTCTCCAAAGAGAACGCCTCGATCAGCGCCATGCTTCGATTTGAGGTGGGTGAAGGCCTGGAAAAGCGCGCGGATGATTTTGTCGCCGAGGTGATGGCGCAAGCAAAGGCCGGATAGACGATGCCGGCGGGTGACGACTCGCCTGCGGGCAGCTGTCTGATAAAGCTTTCCGGGGAGGCGCTGGGCGGTGCCGAAGGAAGGGGTGTTGATGACGGCGCCTTTCAATACGTCGCCGCAGAAATAGTCAAGGCTCGTGCCGCTGGAGGCGTCTTTGCGGTAGTGGTCGGCGGCGGCAACCTCTTCCGCGGTGCGAGCACGCTTTCCTGGTCAACCAACCGAGCGGCCGCGGACCAGGTCGGTATGCTCGCGACCATGATGAATGGCCTTCTGCTTGGTGATTGTCTTCGGGAGCATGGAGTTAGCGCGTCGGTCTTTGGGGCCCTGCCGCTGGACGGCGTGATCCCGGTCTTCTCGCCGACTCAGGCGCAATCGGACCTTGCCGCGGGTCGGGTCCCCATCCTGGTCGGCGTTACGGGGAATCCTTTTTTTACCACGGATACCACCGCATGCCTCCGTGCGCTCTAACTTGAGATGGATACGGTCATTAAAGCGACCCGGGTGAATGGGGTCTTCGAGAGTGATCCGGAGCAGAACCCTTCAGCCAGGCGCTATGACCGCCTGAGTTTTGATGAGGCCATCGCCCGATCGCTTGCTGTTGTGGACATGACCGCTCTGACGCTTTGCCGAGACCATGGGTTGCGTCTGCGGGTGCTCGACCTGGGTATAGAGGATAATTTGGCCAATGCCATGTCCGATGTTTCTATCGGCACGCTTCTGGAGAATGAAGGGGACCACCAATGATTGAAGATATTCTCGCCGATGCGGAAACGCGAATGGCGAAGAGCACGGACGCCGTCACACAAGAGTTCGCCCGAATTCGCACAGGCCGAGCCAGTACCGCATTACTGGATCATATATCGGTTAATTATTACGGCTCAGAGGTGCCCATTGCGCAGGCCGCCACAGTCAGCGTGGGCGACGCTCGAACCCTCGTGATTCAGGCATGGGAAAAGAACATGACTCCGTTGATTGAGAAGGCGATTATGGAATCCGATCTGGGATTGAATCCGGTAACCGCCGGTGAGGTGATCCGCATACCGCTGCCGGCTTTGACCGAGGAGCGGCGCAAGGAAATGACCAAGATCGTGCGGCAGGAGGGAGAGACCGGCAAGGTCGCGCTGCGAAACATCAGACGAGACGCCTTGGGGGACCTTCGAGAATTGGTAAAAGAAAAAGCAATCGGCGAAGATGACGAGAAGCGTGCGGAAGCGAAGATGCAGGCAGTGACTGACCGATTCGTCGCTAAGATTGACGCCTTGGTGGCTGCAAAAGAAGCAGAAGTCATGGAGGTCTAAGCTCAACTGCCCGCATGAGAGACCCTTGATCCGCGCCCGAGTCGACACATGACCCTGAACACGGACCTGCCCGCCCACGTGGCGGTGGTGATGGATGGAAACGGCCGCTGGGCGCAGGCGCGGGGACTACCCCGCGTTCAGGGACACCGAAAAGGGGTCGACGCCGCTCGGGAGATGACGACCCTTTGTGCGCGTGCGGGCATTGCCTACCTAACATTGTTCGCGTTTAGCAGCGAAAACTGGCGTCGTCCTGACGAAGAGGTCAGCTTCCTCAAAACGCTTCTGATGACCTCGCTTCAAAAGGAGTTCAAGCGGCTGCATGCCAATAATATTCGCCTGAAGGTCATTGGTGATCCTGCGCGCTTTGGCTCAACGCTAGAGGCGCAGGTGCAAGAGGCGGAGAGCCGAACGGCCCAGAACACCGGCCTGACGTTAACCATTGCCCTTAATTACGGCGCGCGGTGGGAAATTGCCGAAATGACACGCGCGCTCGCCAATGAGTGCAATGAAGGGATTTTGACCGTCAGCGACATTACCGAGTCGCTCATCAGTCGGCGACTCTCCACTGCGGACATGCCTGATCCGGACTTATTTATTCGCACGGGTGGCGAAATCCGGCTCAGCAACTTTCTGCTTTGGCAACTGGCGTATACCGAACTGTTCTTCACCGACACGTTATGGCCGGATTTTGATGAGACCGCATTTAACGGGGCGCTGGAGGCCTATCGCTCAAGAAGACGGCGGTTTGGAAAAACCCAAGAGCAGGTTGACGAGAGCGCCTAATGACGGAAGAGCTCGGCAAGAGAGTCGTCACCGGAACGGTCCTTGCGGCGATTGTGTCAGGCGTTATTGCGTTTGGAGACCCTATCTGGGTGACCGGACTGGCAGGGTTGGCGGCATCAGGAGCGATGGCAGAATGGACTCGCCTTTCGAAGAATCCACCGTCTCCTACCGGTAGCGCTTTATGGGGCGTGCTCGCGCTCGTAGTGACGATTACCATAGCGGCTCTCTATCGACATTATCCGGTGGCTTTGAGCGTAGTCGCTTTGGCCTGGGTGTCGCTGCTAGCGTGGGTGGCGTGGGTCTCTGTGAAAGGCTCCGGGTACTCGCTAAACCCGTCCCCAGGGATGGGTTTAGTAATCGTTTGTCCCGCATTAGCCTGCATTCCGTTCGTCCATCAGTATTTTCCTGATGGGATCTTGTTTTTGTTCGCCCTGTGTCTTTTGGTCTGGGGGAGCGACATTGGCGCGTACGCAGTCGGTCGGAAATGGGGTCAGCACAAATTGGCGCCTTCCGTCAGTCCGGGAAAAACCTGGGAGGGTGTTATCGGTGGCGTGGTCATCGGGACGGCCGGCACCACCGCCTTAATAGGGTGGGGTGTTGTCCCGTCCCGGCTTACGCTCGCGGTACTGATCGGGATTGCTTTCTGTTCCGTCGTCAGCGTCCTTGGCGATCTTTTTGAGAGCATGGTTAAACGAGTCTCTGGCAAGAAAGACAGCGGATCATTCTTGCCTGGACATGGCGGCATCCTAGACCGTATCGATAGCTTGTTGGCTGCCGCCCCGGTGTTTAGCGCTTTGTTGTTGCTGGTGTACTCGGTGTAATGAACGACGGGATGAATGAGCCGTGAGTCCTCCTCGTCATCTAGCCGTGTTGGGGGCAACCGGCTCTGTTGGCAAAAGCACACTCGACGTGGCGCGATTGCATCCAGATCGCATACGGACAGTGGCGCTTGCCGGATGGCGCAATACGGATCGGCTGCTTGCCATTGCGAGAGAGTTTTTGCCCCGTGAGGTATGTGTGGCAGATGAGAGCGCGGAGTTTTTTCACTCACAAGTGCTCAGCGCCGGCCTTAACTGTCGAGTGCTATCTGGCCCCAGCGGGTTGATTGAGCTCGCGCAAAGCGATCAGGTGGATACGGTGGTAGCCGGGATAGCGGGCGCCGCAGGACTGTCTTCAACGCTGGCCGCTGTGCAGGCGGGCAAGCGGGTATTGATTGCCAACAAGGAGCCTCTTGTTATGTGCGGTGAGCTTCTTCGCGCAGAGGCGCGGGCAGCTGAGGCGGTCATTCTCCCCGTCGACAGCGAACATAATGCCGTTTTTCAATGTCTTCCTGAAGCTCATCAGACCAAACTAAGTCGGGGGGTTTTGGGTGCGGAACCGACCTCGGATCCACCTCCTATCTCCCGCATCACCCTAACCGCTTCGGGCGGCCCCTTTATTCGTACACCTGCTCCTGATTTAAAGTCGGTAACGATTGAGCAAGCCCTTGCCCACCCAAACTGGCAGATGGGTCCAAAGATTACGGTCGACTCCGCTACGCTCATGAACAAGGGCCTCGAGTTGATTGAGGCCTGTGTATTTTTTGATTTACCCGAGAGTCAGATCGACGTGGTGATTCATCCACAGAGCGTTGTCCATTCGCTGGTACATTACGTAGATGGCTCTGTACTGGCTCAAATGGCGTCTCCCGATATGAGGATTCCCCTGGCCCACGCCTTGGCCTTTCCCTGCCGAATCCGTTCGGGGGCGCCAACGCTAAATTTGATTGAGGCGTCTAGATTGGATTTCGAAGAACCGGATGTCGCCCGGTTCCCCTGTCTTCGTCTTGCTCGGGAGGCCGCAAGAATCGGAAAAGGGATGCCTGCGGTGCTAAACGCAGCCAATGAGGTAGCCGTGGAGGCCTTTCTCTCCGGCCAATTGAGGTTTGTGGATATTCCGGTATTGGTTGAGACGGTTATGGAGCGCTCGGACTGCCCCGTAATCAACGGTCTCGACGATGCGCTTGGAGTCGATAAGAACGCCCGGCATTTGGCTAGCGAGGCCCTGAAGGTGAGATCAGTAAGGTAGGTTTTGAGTGGCGCTTGATTCTCTGAACAGCCTGGTGTTTTTTTTGATTGCGGTCGCGGTGCTTGTGAGCTTTCATGAATTTGGCCATTTCATCGTCGCTCGATGGGCTGGCGTGAAGGTGTTGCGATTCTCGGTAGGCTTCGGACGAACGATTTGGCGACGTCAGAAAGGGTCTGACGCGACCGAGTATGTCGTTGGTCTGATCCCGCTCGGCGGATACGTGAAAATGCTTGATGAACGTGAGGGACCGGTAGCGCCCGAAGAGTTGGAGCAAGCCTTCAATCGGAAAAGTCTCACCCGCCGCGTGTTGATTGTGGCTGCGGGTCCGGCGGCCAACCTGATCCTGGCTGTGATCCTCTATTGGATTATTGGCGTCCTGGGCTCCCAGGACCTGGATCCCGTAGTGGGACGCGTTGCTCCGGCCAGTCTCGCGGAGCAGTCGGGATTCAAGGAGGGGGATCGCATTCTCGCTATTGACGGCCGACCGGTTTTCGGCTGGTCGGAGCATCGGCTTTACCTCATGAATGAGATCGGGCGTGCCGATCCAATCGAGTTCAACGTCGAACGATCAGACGGAGCGCAGACATCGTTAGCCGTGAGCGTGTCTCAACTCTCGAATGCCGCATTCTCGCCGTCTGTGTTATCGGGACTTATTGGAATCACGCCTCGCTTACCGGTGTACCCTCCGACCATCGGAGGGGTCGTCGCAGACGGGCCGGCGGCCCGAGCAGGAATGGTTCAGAGGGATCGCGTACGTGGGATTGATGGGAAGCAGATAGAGGACTGGCAGGCGTTGGTCGAGAAGATTGCCAGCCATCCCGGCCAAAGCCTTCTTTTTCAGATTGAGCGCGATGGCGCGTTACTGGATCTCACGGTAATCCCGGACTCAGTCGAAAACGACGGCGAGACCGTTGGGCGCATTGGCGTTTTCGCGCCAGAACCACCGGCACTGGACCCGTTCCTTGTCGACACTCGATATGGCCCCGTGCAGGGGCTCTTCAAAGGGGCGGAGACGACATGGATCATGAGCGCTGTAACACTCAAACTCTTCGCTCAAATGCTCTCTGGTCGATCATCCACCGAGCATCTAAGTGGGCCAATTGCTATCGCGCGTTTTGCAGGCCAGTCTGCCAGTCTTGGGTTAAGTCAATTCCTCGCCTTTCTCGCAGTGCTCAGCGTCAGCTTAGGCCTGATTAACCTTCTTCCCATTCCCGTGTTAGACGGCGGGCATCTTGTTTACTTTCTCATTGAGGGCATCACCCGCAGGCCTGTTCCCGAGCGCGTGATGATCTGGGGCCAGCAATTAGGTATCTCGATAATTGTCGTTTTGATGGGCCTGGCGTTTTATAATGATTTATCCGGCCTGTTTGGATGATTCGCTTAGCATGATACCGCCAACCCCACTCGTTTCTCGTCTCAGAATCCTGGGATGCGCCGTGTTGCTCACGTTCAGTTCGTGGTCTTTTGCCGATTTCATCGTCGAGGATATCCGCGTTGAGGGCGCTCAGAATATTGAAACCGGAACCATTTTTAACTATCTCCCAATCAAGGTGGGGGATCGGGCAGACGAGGGCCTGATTGACCAGTCCATCAAGGCCCTCTTTTCAACAGGGTTTTTC
>JAYNKS010000067.1:0-9173 GCA_038111345.1 Gammaproteobacteria bacterium
CCGGTCTAGCCAAAACCGCTTCTGCTTCCAGCACCACCCAGGTCAACCCCCACGCGAAAAACCCCAAGGGCCGAGTAAACCGCTTAGCCGAGAGGGTCGCCGCGGCGAACGTCATTAGCACCAGCGTTCCTGCCGTGGGCAAGCTGGGCAGCATCACCAGTGACGAGATGCCGAGCGCAAAATAAAACGCGTTCAAGAGTCGGACGGACACCGTAATCCCAAAGATATTTATCCCTGGGCAAGACCTTAGGCCTTCAAAGCGGATCCGCTCAGTGAACTAGTTCCAAGCGAGTTATTCAGGAGCGGCGGTAGACGGTCGCCTGACTTTTTCAGTCTGCCTTTCTCAGTCGCCCGTCAACCAGCTCAAAGTGAGTCGAAAATCGTGCGGCAAAATCGAGATCATGGGTGGCCACAAAAAGAGCTAAACCCGCGCTCGAGACGAGGCTTAGCATAAGATCTTGAACCTCACGAGCGGTATGGGTATCGAGGTTGCCGGTTGGCTCATCGGCGAGTACCAATGCAGGCGCTGTGACGAGCGCTCTCGCCACCGCAGCACGCTGGCGTTCGCCGCCGGAGAGCGCGCCGGGCTTATGGGACATACGGTGCGATAGACCCACCCTCGCCAGAAAATCCTCTGCCCTCCGAAACGCGAGGGAGCGAATCTCGCCCCGGATCAAAAGAGGCATCGCAACGTTTTCAAGCGCTGAAAACTCCGGCAATAAATGATGAAACTGATAGACAAATCCCAGACTTGAATTACGTAAATCACCCATCTGTTTCACTGAGAGATCTTTAAGCACTCTTCCGGTCAGCGCGATATCACCGGCAGACGCGGTCATGAGGCCGCCCAATGTTTGCAAGAGCGTGCTCTTACCGCTACCCGACGCACCGGTAACCACGACCGACTCTCCCGGGGCAATGGCAAAATCAATGCCCTTCAACACCTCGACCGCAGCATCTGCGTCGGTGTAGCGCACCTTGAGGTCGTGGCACTCCAGCACCCAGCGCGGCGCGGATAAATCACTCATAGCGCAAGGCCTCGGCTGGATCGGCCCGCGACGCCCGCCATGCGGGGTACAGCGTGGCCAACAAACAGATCACAAACGACATCACTGAGCTAGTGATCACATCCCGCCAACGAAGTTCGGCCGGGAAGTCGCTGATTACGTAGACGCTGGCCGGGAAGAACTCTATGCCAAAAAGATTTTCGACCCATGGCACCAGAGTCTCGATGTTGATCGCGGTCAGCACACCAGTGATCCCGCCGACGATGGTTCCACCAAAGCCGATGACGACGCCTTGCACGATAAAAATGCCCATGACGCCCAGGGGCGCTAATCCAAGCGTGCGCAAAATGGCCACGTCGGCGCGCTTATCCGTAACCACCATGACCAGGGTAGAGACGATATTGAATGCGGCGACAGTGATGATCAAGAAGAGAATCACAAACATCACGCGCCGCTCTATCTTAAGCGCGGAGAAGAAATTAGCGTGCTCGATGGTCCAGTTACTGACCCGTACGCTGGTACCAAGACGCTTTTGGAGTTGAGTGCTGATCAAAGGTGCCGCGTAGACATCGTCGATCACCAGGCGAAGTCCGCTGATCCCTGCATCGGCCTCCAGAAGTTTTGCCGCGTCATCAAGATTTACGAGCGCGAGACTCGAGTCGTATTCATACATATCCATTTCGAAGACGCCGCTCACCGTGAAGCGTTTCATTCTGGGCAGTAGGCCCGCCGGCGTGATTTTCCCCTTGGGCGCGATGAGCGTGACTCGATCCCCGGCGCCCACGCCAAGGCTTCTAGCCAGCTGCGAACCCAGAACGATATTCCAGGAGCCGCTTTTGAGGTCGCCAGCCGAGCCACTCTTGAGGTGAGAGAGGACCTCAGAAACCTGCAACTCCAGTTCGGGCTCGACACCTCTGAAAAGAACCCCAGACACGGCGTTGCCACGGGTGACCAACCCCTGACCGAGGATATAGGGGGCAGCGTCGAGCACGCCGCTCTGGGAGCGAACCGCCTCGTTCAGGAGGGGCCATTCCAGTAACCACCCTTGACGGGCGCTTACGGTCACGTGCGACGCGACGCTTAGTATCCGCCCCCGCAACTCCCGCTCGAAGCCGTTCATGACTGAAAGCACGGTAATCAGTGCCCAGACCCCGACGGTGATTCCAAGTATGGATATCGCCGAGATAAAGGAGACAAAGTGGTTGCGTCGTCGGGCCCGCGTATAACGAAGCCCTACGAAAAAAGGAACCGGTAGATTCATCGGCACGAGGACGGCTTGAGGCCCTAGTCTGCTGCCTCTGGGCGCATATGGGGAAACAGGAGCACGTCTCGGATGGAGGGGCTGTCTGTAAGAATCATCACGAACCGATCGACTCCTAAACCCCCGCCCGCATTGGGTGGAAGTCCGTACTCCAGTGCGTGAATGTAGTCCGCGTCGTAAAACATCGCCTCTTCATTTCCTTGCGCCTTGGCCTGCGCCTGCTCCCTAAACCGATCCGACTGATCATCCGGATCGTTCAATTCCGAGAAACCGTTAGCGAGCTCGCGGCCCGCCACAAAAAGCTCGAATCGATCGGTCAGGTCCGGGTTATCGTCCTGTCGACGTGATAAGGGCGATACCTCTGCGGGATATCCGGTGATAAAGGTTGGCTGAATGAGGTCTTTCTCTACCGTCTCTTCGAATAACACGAGCAGCATTTCCCCGGCGGAACTGTTCTCGTCCAGCGCCACATTTCTAGCCTTGGCGCACGCCAGCAACGCCTCAGGTCGGGTGCACGCCTCAGGGGAGAGATCGGGGTTACTGGCGCAAACCGCATCGGCCATCGAGATGCGTCTGAAGGGAGAGGCGAAATCAATCGTTGTCCCCTGATAGGTCACCACTGCATCACCCGTCACATCAATGGCCACTTGCCGCAGCATCTCCTCCGTCAGATCCATGTAGTCATTGAAATCCTTATAGGCCTCGTTGTACTCCAACATCGTAAACTCGGGGTTGTGTCGCGTGCTGAGCCCTTCGTTACGAAAGTTCCGATTTAGCTCGTATACGCGCTCAAAACCGCCCACCAGGCAGCGTTTGATTGCCAACTCCTGAGCCACCCGCAGATAAAGGTCGACACCCAGAGCGTGGTGGTGAGTCACGAACGGACGCGCGTTTGCTCCGCCGGGAATCATTTGCATGATGGGCGACTCAATCTCCAAATAACCTCTCGCATCTAGGAATCGCCGAAGACCCGTGACGATTTTCGCCCGCTTGCGGAACACCTCTCGGGAATCCTGATTGGCCAGCAAATCAACGTAGCGCTGCCGATAACGGGCTTCGACATCGGTCAGGCCGTGATATTTCTCGGGTGGGGGCTGCAGTGACTTCACCAGCAAACGGAGTTGCTCTACTGACACCGTCAGTTCACCCGTCCGGGTACG
This sequence comes from Gammaproteobacteria bacterium, assembly GCA_038111345.1. GTDB lineage: Bacteria > Pseudomonadota > Gammaproteobacteria > Arenicellales > UBA868 > UBA868. The sequence goes on from JAYNKS010000067.1 coordinate 3,429, forward strand.
AAAAAGCGTCCCGTCCACTCCAATAATGTCGCCTAGATCGAGTTTCTTGAAAACCTCGTTATAGACGCCCTCCGGTAACGCATCGCGCTGGGCGTAAATCTGGATATCGCCAGATTCATCCCGCAAGTGCGCAAATGCTGCTTTACCCATAATCCGCTTAGTTATGAGTCGCCCAGCAAGTTTGGCTCTAACAGGATTTTCAGAGAGTGACTCGGCATCCACATCACCATGGCTTATGAGAAGCTCGGCGGCGTGTGCATCGCGACGAAAGTCATTGGGAAAGGCGTCGCCTGAGGCTCTCAGTTGACGGAGCTTTTCCCGCCGTTGCGCGACCTGCTCGTTGTCGTCGTTACGATTCATGTTTATCTCTTTTTGGTTTAAAGACCGGCTTTCAAACTGGCCTCGATAAAGAGGTTCAGTCCTCCGTCGAGAACCGCCTGGGTATTGCCCGTCTCGACCCCGGTACGCAAATCCTTAATTCTTGATTGATCAAGAACATAAGAACGGATCTGACTCCCCCAGCCGATATCCGCCTTGGAATCCTCAAGCGCTTGGTGTTTTTCCCGCTGCTCTCGCATCTCTGCATCATAGAGGCGGGCCCTCAACATATTCATGGCTTCAGCACGATTGCGATGCTGTGACCGATCATTCTGACACTGCACGACAATACCAGAGGGCAGATGGGTAATTCGCACCGCCGAGTCGGTCCTGTTTACGTGCTGGCCGCCGGCGCCACTCGCCCGGTAGGTGTCGATACGCAGGTCCGCGGGATTAATCTCCACCTCAATACTCTCGTCGATCTCGGGATAGGCGAACACTGATGCGAATGAGGTGTGGCGCCGATTACCCGAATCGAACGGCGACTTTCGAACCAATCGGTGAACACCGGTCTCGGTCCGAAGCTTTCCGTAGGCATACTCACCCTTCACGTCAATCGTGGCGCTCTTGATCCCGGCTACTTCCCCCTCTGATCGATCAATCAATTCAGTCGACAGGCCCTCATCCTCGCACCATCGTAAGTACATGCGCAGGAGCATCTCTGCCCAATCCTGGGCCTCGGTCCCCCCAGAACCGGCCTGGATATCAATGAAGGCGTTAGCCCCATCCAGCTCGCCCGAGAACATCCGTAGGAACTCAAGCTTCTCGACCTGTTGGCGGATCTGCTCTACGTCGCCCTTTAACTCGTCAACCGATCCTTGATCCGACTCTTCGCGAGCCAGCTCCAGTAGCTCAGCGGCATCACCAATCTGTCCACTCAGCGTATCGATCGTGACCACGGTCGTCTCAAGGCTGGCTCGCTCACGACCGAGAGCCTGCGCCTGCTTTGGATCATCCCAGATGCCCGGATCCTCCAGGCGCATCATTACTTCATCAAGGCGTTCTTTCTGCTCTTGATAGTCAAAGATACCCCCTAAGCGACTCGAGACGCTCCGAAAGGTCGGCTATCGCATTCGACAGGTCATTGGTTTCGATCATGCTTTTTCAACTCTAGAGGCGCCTTTGAAGACGTCAGCCCACTGGATTTACTAGGAGGGATAGAGCGCGGTATCCCTCATGAGGGGGGCGGCAGGAGCGTTAAGCCTTGCCCCGTTTTGGCCATTAATGGACAATTCCAACTTCCTGTCTTGCCCCATCTTTAGAACGTTCAGATTCCTATGATTATTGGTATTCCGCGAGAGCGGGCTCCTGGCGAAAAGCGTGTTGCGCTCGCGCCCGCGGCCATCAGCGCAGCGCAAAAACTTGGCTTTACGCTCCAGGTCGAAACCGGAGCGGGAAACGCTGCCGGCTTTTCAGACGCTGATTATATTAAGAGCGGCGCCGAAATTGTGGATTCCCACGAAGCGCTCTGGGCGTCAAGCGACATCGTGGTCAAGATTCGTGCGCCGATTTTTGAGGCGAACAGTACCAATGACGAAGCCTCTCTGCTTCGCGAAGGCCAGACCCTGATTAGTCTCATCTCGCCCGGCCAGAATCCACAGATGCTCGAGGCGTTCGCTAATCGTGGTGTGACGGCGATGGCGATGGACGCCGTGCCTCGCATTTCCCGGGCTCAGAAACTCGATACGTTGAGCTCAATGGCAAATGTTGCCGGCTATCGGGCGGTTGTGGAGGCGGCTAACCACTTCGGTCGATTTTTTACCGGACAGGTCACTGCTGCGGGAAAAGTTCCCCCAGCTAAAGTCCTGGTCATTGGCGCCGGTGTCGCCGGCCTCGCGGCGATCGGAGCGGCGGCAGCCATGGGCGCTATCGTTCGGTCCTTTGACACCCGCCCGGAGGTCAAGGAACAGGTAGAAAGCATGGGAGCGGAGTTCCTCATGCTGGAGTTCGATGAGGAGGGCTCTGGTGAAGGCGGTTACGCCAAGGTCATGAGCGAAGAGTTCATAAAGGCCGAAATGGCTCTTTTTGCTGATCAGGCCCGTGATGTCGATATCATCATCACGACGGCGCTTATTCCGGGCCGTCCCGCGCCAAAACTCATCACCGCAGACACCGCCCGTTTGATGCGCTCCGGTAGCGTAATCGTCGACCTGGCGGCCGAGCAGGGTGGAAACTGCGAATTAACCCAACCTGGCCAGGCTATCGTCGATAGCGGGATCACGATCATCGGGTTTACTGATCTCGCCAGCCGCATGGCTGCCCAATCGAGTACGCTTTTCGGAAACAACGTCGTGCACCTCCTATCTGATCTTTCTCCCAATAAGGATGGAAAGGTCCATGTGGATATGGAGGACGAGGTGATTCGCGGGCTAACCGTCGTCCACGGCAAGACAATTACCTGGCCACCACCTGCGCCCAAATTGTCAGCCGCCCCCCCTGCCGCTGCCGCGGCAGAACCTGTCGCCGTGCCGGCTACAGAGCCCGAAAAGCACTCATCCATGGGTACTTTTGTAGGCCTCAGCCTCGTCGTCGCGGCCATCCTTGGCGTCGGCGCGGTCGCTCCTGAGTCGTTCATGGGGCACTTCACTGTTTTTGTGTTGGCCATCTTCGTCGGATGGCAAGTCATCTGGAATGTCACGCCTTCACTGCACACGCCACTGATGAGCGTGACCAATGCCATCAGCGGCATTATCGTGATCGGTGCGCTCGTTCAGATGGACTCAACCTCTTCGATGGTCCTCATACTCGCCGCGGTGGCACTCTTCGTTGCCAGCATTAATATCTTCGGAGGATTCTGGGTGACCCAACGAATGCTCCGCATGTTCAGGAAGGATCTGTGATGAGTTTCCAAATGGTCTCAGCGGCGTATATCGCTGCGTCAATCCTTTTTATCCTAAGCCTTGGCGGACTCAGCAATCAGGAAAGCGCCCAGCGGGGCAATCTTTTCGGCATCGCCGGAATGGTTCTGGCGATAGGCGCGACGCTGATGGCGTATACGCCCGCTAGCCTCGGGATGGTGCTCGCGGTAATGGCCGTAGGTGGCGCAACAGGCAGCGCGCTTGCGAGCCGCGTTGAGATGACCGCAATGCCTCAACTGGTTGCGATTCTTCACAGTTTCGTCGGGCTAGCGGCCGTCCTGGTCGGCTTTGGATCCTACCTAGAGACCAGTTCGCAGTTGTCTGGCGCCGAGAAAGTCGTCCACGAAATCGAGATTTACCTTGGCGTTCTAATTGGGGCGGTTACCTTTACGGGCTCCGTTGCCGCGTTCGGAAAGCTCCAGGAGTTGCTCAGCAGCAAACCACTGATGCTGCCCGGGCGTCATCTGATCAACCTCGCGATCGGCCTCGTTTGCATCTGGCTGGGTATTGAGTTTGTTTCAGCACCAACCCTTCAGGATGGAATGACCCCGCTTTTGATCATGACCGCGCTGGCCCTTATCTTCGGACTGCATATGGTGCTCGCGATAGGTGGAGCAGACATGCCGGTCGTGATATCCATGCTGAATTCCTACTCCGGCTGGGCCGCCGCCGCAACGGGGTTTATGCTGGCGAACGATCTCCTGATCGTCACAGGGGCACTGGTTGGCTCCAGTGGCGCCATCCTCAGTTACATAATGTGCCGTGCGATGAATCGCCGGTTCCTCTCGGTGATTCTGGGTGGTTTCGGAACCGGCGGCGACTCTTCATCAATGCCCGCCATCGAGGGCGAAGCGGTTCCCGTAACGGCCGAGGAGACCGCGCAGCTTTTGGCTGACGCGAAACAGGTGGTAATCGTGCCCGGCTACGGAATGGCGGTCGCACACGCGCAGCACCCCGTCTCCGAACTCGTAAAGAAACTCAAAAGCCTGGGCGTCGAGGCCCGCTTCGCGATTCATCCGGTGGCTGGGCGTATGCCCGGACACATGAACGTACTCCTGGCAGAAGCTCGCGTCCCCTATGACATCGTGTTGGAGATGGACGAGATTAATGAAGACTTCCCGGACACCGACGTGGTTTTGGTGATCGGCGCGAATGACATCGTCAATCCGGCGGCACAGGAGGTTCCGGAGAGCCCTATCGCCGGGATGCCGGTGCTTGAGGTCTGGAAGGCGAAAACCACCATCGTGCTTAAACGAAGCATGGCAACCGGATACGCTGGGGTGGATAACCCGCTCTTTTACAAAGAAAACACCCGTATGCTCTTTGGCGATGCCAAAAGCAGCATTACGGACGTGCTGGCAGGCCTGTAGGCGGCGCGCTGAGAGCAACGCGACGAGCAATCCACGGACACGCGCAAAGCCGGCTTTGCCCGGCGTGTGTTCCAGCCTAGCACCTGCCCTAATCTAATCCCATCGCGCTTCGCAGGGCGAGACCAATTTCTGCTGGATTGGCCGTCACCGTCACCCCTGCCGCTTCGAGCGCCTTAATCTTATCTGCCGCCGTCCCTCGACCGCCCGCAATGATGGCGCCCGCATGACCCATGCGCTTACCCGGAGGGGCCGTTACGCCAGCAATAAAGGCGGCCACGGGCTTTTTCATGTGCTGACTGATCCACTCTGCACACTCCTCCTCGTCAGATCCCCCGATCTCACCACACATCACCACGGCATCGGTATCCGGATCATCGTTGAAGAGCGCCATGACGTCCTTATGCTTGAGCCCATTCACCGGATCGCCGCCAATACCTACGCAGGTTGACTGACCCATTCCGAGCTTAGTGAGCTGATCCACAACCTCGTAGGTCAGCGTTCCCGAGCGGGACACTACCCCGATTCGACCTGGGGTGTGGATATAGCCAGGCATGATGCCAATTTTTATCTGACCCGGCGTAATGACGCCGGGGCAGTTCGGCCCGATCAGTGTCGCGCCCTTTTCTCTCATTCGGTCACGGGTCAGGATCATGTCCTTCACCGGAACACCCTCGGTAATACAGATGATCGTTTCGATACCGGCATCGACCGCTTCGTCGATGGCTGCAGCCGCAAAAGGCGGCGGCACATAGATGACCGATACATTGGCCCCGGTTTTCGCTTTTGCCTCAGCAACCGAATCGAAAATCGGGATGCCTTCAAAATCCTGGCCGCCCTTTCCCGGGGTGACGCCGGCGACGAATGCCGACTTTCCGTGCTCATAAGCCACGCAGTTGCGGGTATGGAACTGCCCGGTTTTCCCGGTGATCCCCTGAGTAATCACCCTGCTGTTTTGATCGATCAATATGGCCATGAATCTATCCTTTAGCTGCCGCGACGACCTTTTCGGCGACTTCGACGGTGTTCGCCTCGCTCTCCATCGTGACACTGATGCCGTTGGCGGGCTGGGAGTTGTAGCGGTAGAGCTGTTCGGCCTCCTTGGGCTCAAATTTGACGGTGGCAATGTCGCTCAGCACGAT
>JAYNKS010000068.1:0-9155 GCA_038111345.1 Gammaproteobacteria bacterium
TTCAGGAGCAGGTTCGAGGCAACTGGAATCAGCCCGCTGGTGATTTCAACGGCATGAGCGTTTCCTTTACTATCCGGGTTGATCGGGAGGGCAACGTGACCTCCGTAAAGATGAGCCGCAGCAGCGGCAACGCCCGGCTCGATGAATCCGCCGAGAATGCGATTTATAAGGCGTCGCCGCTTCCTATCCCAAGCGAGGCGCGGTTTTACGAGTATTTAAAGGAATTTGAGTTCGTTTTCTCGCCACAGAGCTAGGTGAACAGCGATGAGTGGCCAGTGAGAAAATATGGCTAATATTGGCTATACCAAGAAGACAGATCGAGACCCTTTATGACGCCTGACCGGATTATCCGACGCCTGGCCTTGTGGTGGTTGTTAGGCGCCTTCGCGTTCTCACCGAGTGCCTTTGGCAAGCTCACCATTGAGATTACGGAGGGCGCGGGCTCTGGCATTCCCATTGCCGCTGTGCCCTTCAAGTGGATCGGCAGCGGAAGTCCGCCCGAGGACATTGGCGCTATTGTGTCGGCGGATCTTTATCGTTCGGGCCGATTTGATCTTTTACCGGCGTCGGATTTCCTAAGCCGACCCAGTGAAGTGTCGGAAGTTCGATACAAGGATTGGCGCTTGATCAAAGCCGAGGCGTTGGTGGTGGGTCGGCTCACCATGACCGGACCGGATCAGTTCGATGTGAGCTTTGAACTGCTCGATGTTTATCGAGAAAAGGTGAAAACCGGCCTGAAGTTCTCTGTAAAAAGGTCCCAGCTCCGTCAGGTCGCGCATCAGATTAGCGATAGGATCTTTTACGAGATGACGGGTATAGAAGGGGCGTTTAATACCCGAATTGCCTACGTCACGATGCAGCAGCAAGACAAGGATCGGATCTATCAGTTGATGGTGGCTGACTCAGACGGCCACAACCCCCAAGAGATTCTGAAAACCACTAATCTACCGGTGCTTTCGCCCTCCTGGTCTCCTAACGGGCAGTGGCTGGCCTATGTATCCTTCTCCGATGACCGGTCCGGTGCCAACATCTGGTTTCAGGATATTGCCTCTGGTCAGCGGCGTCGAATCGCTCGCATTGACGGCTCAGCGAGCGCGCCTGCCTGGTCGCCGGATGGGCGTTCGTTAGCGCTCACCGTATCTGCTTCCGGCAATACCGATATTTATGTCATGCAGGTGGCAACCGGCGAACTGCGCCGAATTACCAAGGATCCTGCAATCGACACCGAGCCTGCATGGTCTCCGGATGGCAGGGACCTTGTGTTCACTTCCGATAGGGGCGGTCGACCGCAAATCTATCGTGCAAAGGCAGATGGGACCGGGGTCGAGCGCCTCACCCGGGAAGGCAAGGAGAATGCGGGTGCGTCTTATGATCCAACCGGCAAGCGCCTGGTACTGGTGACCAATCGGGGATCGGGCGCAGGGTATCAGATTGGTGTATTTTATTTGGAATCGGGCAGGACAGATGTGCTGACAGACGGTACACTTGACGAATCACCGACTTTTTCATCGAACGGGACGATGATCCTGTATGCGACGAAGATGGGTCGAGAGGGCGTGCTTGCGGCGGTATCGGCAGATGGTCGGGTGCGGCAACTGCTAAAACTGCACGACGGCGATGTGAGAGAACCCGCGTGGTCCGTCAGTCGGTAAGGGACCCATAAGGACTCTGGAGACTAAAGAAGATTTTATTCAGGAGACAGATAATGATGCGTAGATTTGGAACGATTGTGCTGGTGCTTTTCCTGGGGGTCGCGATCTCCGGTTGTGCCGCCTCGAAGAAGAAGGGCGGATCCGCCGTTGAAGTTGAAGATGCCACGATTGGAAACACGACCGATTCCACCGCATCAGGTATCGGAACCGGTGACACGACCGCCGGAGAGATCATTGTTGTCGAAGAGAATACGACTGACATGGATGACCCACTGGGTCAGCGCGTGGTGTACTTTGATTTCGATAGCGCTAATCTCACTCCTGAGGCACAACGCATCGTTGAAGCACACGCTCAGTATCTGGCCGGCAACCCGGGCATGGCGGTTGTGCTCGAAGGGCACGCGGACGAGCGCGGTACGCGAGAGTACAACCTGGCTCTCGGAGAGCGTCGAGCCAATGCGGTGAGCCAGATTTTCCAATCACTGGGAGTGCCTGCTGATGCCATTCGCACCATCTCCTATGGCGAGGAGCGGCCGGTATCCATGGGTCAGGATGAGGGCGCCTGGTCACTCAACCGTCGCGTCGAAATTCTTTACTGATCGGCGCCAATCTTTCCCTCTCCATTTTTCAACGGCTGTCGGACCTACGTTCGGCGGCCGTTTTTTATGACCCCCTCTTGAACCGCCGCAACCCGCCCAAAGCGCGCCTTTTGGCCTTGATTTTGGCCAGTTTGGGCGGTCTCACAGCTTGTTTGGCAGCCCAATCGGCGACGGCGATCATCCAAACGGAGTTTGGGCGCCACGAGGAAAGTCAGAAACGCCAGCCGCTTTTGGCTCAAGTGGACGGCGAGCCCCGAGCTCAGTCCACCGATGTCGTTGTGGGCTCTGGCTCGGGAAGCACTCACACGGTTGAAGCTGTTGAAGTTGAGCCGGCCGTGGTCGGAACCCGAACGCCGGCCAGCGATAAGCAGCGCGCTGCTATAGAAAAAGCGATTGAGTTCATCGAGCAAGGGGATTATTCATCGGCCTCGCGTGATTTGGTGAACTTTCTGCGCGAGCATCCTTTGAGCGAAATCGCGGACGACGGCTGGTTCTGGCTGGGCGAGGCAAGGTATCTCGATCGGGCGTTCCTTGAGTCCCTTCAGATCTTTGAGACGTTGCTTGAGTACTTTCCGGGTAGTGGTCACGTGGCAATGGCTCGATTGCGAGTGGGTATGAATCATTTCGAGCTGAAGCAATTTCCCAAAGCCCGCGAGCATCTAACCGATTTGATTTCGGATCAGCCCGCAGACAACATCAAGGGGCAAGCGCAGGCGGTTATCGAGAGAATGAATGACGCGGGCGTCTAGGTTTTTAGTTCGAGTCGCCCGGCCGAAGACGGCTTAAACGCTTAAGCGCCTCGGAGAGATCCTGAGAGCGTAGATTCTCGGCGGCCGATTCCAGAAGCGCTGCGCTTTTTGAATCCAGGAGTGGTTTTTGGGGGACGGCGGGTGTGTCTTTCTCAGCTGTGCTTGAAGCGCGGGGTCGAACTTCAACAGTCAAACCGCAGACGCTTATATTCTTCTCTTTCAGGCCCAGGAGAAACTCCTTCTCGCGCTGATAGACCGCGTGCCGCCAGATGGGCCCATCGGCAATGACAATCCAACGATCCGCTTCCTGACAAACCGCCGTATGGTCAGCAATGGCATCACCAACGACGGCCCGCCAAACCGCTTTTTCCATTCGGTCGGATTGGCGGGCCGGACGCTTCTGGACAGTAGCCAACTGGGCGATGAGTTGCCCCATTTGAGTGAATGGCGTATCGGCCATGATAAAATTGCCTTGAAATTAAGCCCGCCTTAAAACATTCCGTATCAGTATACCGGTGCCCGGCTGACACGAGGCGTGAGTCGGTTCGGGATGGGTGTTCTCAAGTGTTATTTCAGCGTTAATTATTCAGTTTTATGTTTAGCAAAGTCGCCACAAAGATTTTCGGCAGTCGCAATCAGCGCTTGCTTCGGAAAATGAGCAAGTCGGTCGAAGCCATCAATCAGATGGAGACCGAGCTTGAAAGCCTGTCCGATGAGCAGCTTCGGGCCAAAACGGATGAGTTTCGCCGGCGCTCGGGGGATGGGGAGAACGCTGAGGCCCTTCTCGTAGAGGCTTTTGCCGTGGTGCGTGAAACCGCCCGGCGGGTTTTGAATATGCGCCACTTCGATGTTCAGTTGATCGGCGGCATGGTGCTCAACGAGGGCAAGATTGCCGAAATGCGCACCGGCGAAGGCAAAACGCTGGTGGCGACGCTGCCCGCTTATTTGAACGCGGTCTGCGGCAAGGCCGTGCATGTGGTGACGGTGAACGATTACCTGGCCCAGCGCGACGCCGACTGGATGGGGAAGATTTACACCTTCCTGGGGCTGTCGGTGGGCGTGGTGCTGTCCGGGCAGAGCAGTGAGGACAAGCGAGCGGCCTACGCCAGCGACATTGTCTATGGCACGAACAACGAGTACGGCTTTGACTACCTGCGGGACAACATGGCGTTTAGCGCCGAGGATCGTGTTCAGCGCTCGCTCGATTTCGCTATTGTTGACGAGGTGGACTCGATTCTGATTGACGAAGCACGTACGCCTCTCATTATTTCGGGCCCAGCAGAAAACAGCAGCACCCTTTATGCGGCGATCAACAAGATCATTCCGTCGCTTGAGCGTCAGCAGGGGAGCAATGAGGATCCCGAGGCCGAAGAGGAAGCGCCCGGTGATTTCAGCGTAGACGAGAAAAGTCGTCAGGTCGCGCTCACCGAAGCAGGCCATGAAAAAGCCGAGCAGCTTTTGATGCAGGCGGGCCTCCTGACAGAGGACTCGAGCCTTTATGACGTAGGGAACATCAGCCTTCTGCATCACCTCTACGCCGCCCTACGGGCGCACACCCTTTTTCAGAAGGATGTGGATTACATCGTACGCAATGACCAGATCGTGATCATTGATGAATTCTCCGGACGTATGATGCCGGGTCGACGCTGGTCAGATGGTCTACATCAGGCGGTCGAGGCAAAAGAGGGCGTGTCGATTCAGCAGGAGAACCAGACGCTCGCATCCATCACCTTTCAGAATCTGTTTCGCCTCTATGAAAAGCTCTCCGGTATGACCGGAACGGCCGATACCGAGTCGGTCGAATTTCAGCAGATATACGGGCTGGAGGTTGTGGTTATTCCCACCAATCGCGAGATGGTTCGGGAAGATCTTTCCGATCTCGTGTATCGCACGCAAAAAGAAAAATACGCCGCTATCCTCGAAGACATCAAGGCCTGCCAAGCTCGTCAACAGCCGGTTCTGGTGGGCACGGCCTCCATTGAGACCTCCGAGTATCTGTCCGGCCTTTTACAGAAAGAAAAAATCGCGCACGAGGTATTGAATGCCAAACAGCATGAGCGCGAGGCGCACATCGTTGCTCAGGCAGGAAAGCCTGGCGCCGTCACCATTGCCACCAACATGGCCGGGCGCGGCACCGATATCGTGCTGGGCGGCAACGTCGAGATGGAACTTGCGCTGCTGGGTGATGAGCACGCGGCCAAGGCGGGTGAAGTGGAGGCGGCCTGGCGGGCGGGGCACGATCAGGTCGTGGCCTCCGGTGGGCTTTATGTTCTGGGTACCGAGCGTAACGAATCGCGTCGAGTCGATAACCAGTTGCGCGGCCGCTGCGGCCGGCAGGGCGATCCGGGTAAAAGCCGTTTTTATCTGTCGCTTGAGGACAATCTGCTGCGTATTTTTGGTTCTGACAGGGTTGCGGGGCTGATGGACAAGCTCGGCATGGAAGAGGGCGAAGCCATTGAGCACTCCTGGGTGACCCGGGCAATCGAAAATTCCCAGAAAAAAGTGGAAGGTCGCAATTTCGATATTCGCAAACAGCTTCTCGAGTATGACGATGTCGCGAACGAGCAGCGCAAAGTCGTTTACGAACAGCGCAATACCCTCATGGCGACAGACGATATTTCCGAGACAGTGGAGATTGCACGCGAGGAGGTGATCGACGATTTGGTGAATATCGGTATTCCTCCCCAGAGTCTTGAGGAGCAGTGGGATATCCCGGCGCTTAAGCAGGAACTCAGCTCACATTTTGGAATCGACCTGCCGATTGATCAATGGTTGGCCGAAGACGATAGCCTGCATGAAGAAACCCTTCGTTCCCGGATTCGTGATGAGATCGTGGGCGCGTACGACCGCAAGGTCGAGAACGTCGGCGAGCCGGTCATGCGCCACCTTGAAAAGGCCGTCATGCTCAAGACGCTCGACGATCACTGGAAGGATCATCTTGGCCAGATGGATCACCTTCGACAAGGCATCGGACTTCGGGGCTACGCGCAAAAAAATCCAAAGCAGGAGTACAAACGCGAAGCCTTTGAGATGTTCTCCGCGATGCTCAATCAGGTGAAGAACGATGTGGTAGGGATTCTCTCGAAGGTAGAGGTCCAGACCCAGGCGCAGGTGACAGAGCTTGAGAATCAGCAGCGCCAGCAGGATGAAAGCGCCCGGCAGTATCTTCATCCGAACTCGGATGCGCCGGCTCCTGCCAAGGGGCCCGGACAGGGCGTGGATACCGGTTCGGCAGAGGCAGCTGCCGACAATGCCCGACCCTTTGTTCGGTCCGGCTCCAAAGTGGGCCGCAACGAGCCCTGCCCGTGCGGATCCGGCAAGAAGTATAAGCAGTGTCACGGCAAGCTGTAGAGCAGTAGTCAAGACCTGTGACGACTCTTAAGCGCTCGCCGCTTGCGCCTGCGGAATTTCCCGGGATGCCGGCCGTAGCCGGCGTTCATCTGACCGCGCTTAGAGCCGGGATCAAGTACAAGGGCCGGGATGATCTTCTGCTGGTGCGCCTGGCGCCAAATTCCTCGGTGGCAGGCGTGTTTACCCGGTCGACTACAGCGTCGGCGCCCGTGCAGTGGAGTCGTGGCGTCGTCCGGCGTGGAAAGGCTCGCGCAATTCTGATTAACAGCGGCAACGCCAATACGTTCACGGGCAAACAAGGCCATGCGGATGTAAAGAGAACAGCGGCCATGGCCGGTCGGATAGGGGACTGCAAAGCATCTGAGGTGCTGATCGCATCAACGGGCGTCATTGGCGAGCCGCTGCCGGTGGATCGGATTGAGCGGGCTCTCTCGCGTATCAAGTCACGCGCTAGAACCGCTTCCTGGTTGCAGGCTGCCAAGGCCATTGGCACCACTGATACGTATCCCAAAGGGGCATCCTTCCAGGTCGACATTGCCGGTAGCCCGGTCATGCTGTCGGGAATTGCAAAAGGCTCAGGGATGATTGCGCCCGATATGGCAACGATGCTGGCGTTTGTGTTTACCGATGCCCGAATTCCGCCCGGTATTCTCGATGAGTTGCTGCGCGAGAGTGCGCGCGAGTCCTTCAACAGTATTACCGTGGACAGCGATACCTCCACAAGCGATTCCCTGATTCTTGCCGCCACCGGTCAGGCGGGAAACCCCGCGCCCAAGTCAAAAAGCGATCCGTCGCTCAAGACCTTTCGCACCGCGTTGAAAGAGCTCATGACGGATCTTGCGATTCAGGTGGTTCGCGATGGCGAAGGCGCAAGCAAGTTCATTACGGTTGATGTCATCGGTGCTCGGTCGAGCGCCAGCGCCCGCAAGGCCGCGCTCAGCGTAGCCAATTCGCCACTCGTGAAGACCGCGATTGCCGGCGAGGACGCCAACTGGGGTCGCATTGTGATGGCTGTAGGCAAATCGGGCGCGTCTCTTGATCAGCAGAAGCTTTGTGTCTCCATTGGCGGTATTGCGATTGCCCGAAGCGGCGGGCGCGTATCGGGCTACGACGAGCGCGAGGTCGCAACGCATCTTCAGGGTGCCGACATTCAGATCGAAGTGGATCTTGGCGTGGGTCGAAGCAGGGCTCGCGTATGGACCTGCGATCTCACGCACGACTACATCAGCATTAATGCCGATTACCGAACCTGATCTGATTCAGGTCGCCGTGGGCATTGCCCTTGATGAAAAGGGTCGGGCGCTGGTGGGTCAGCGTCCGCCTGACAAGGATTACGCCGGCCAGTGGGAGTTTCCTGGCGGAAAGTTAGAGCCCGGCGAGGATGTTTTTAAAGCCCTGGTCCGGGAGTTCAACGAGGAGTTAAACCTTTTCGTGCAGGCGGCTCAGCCGCTTTTTTCTTGTCGCCACGATTATCCCGATCGATCGGTGAACCTGCATCTCTGGCGGGTCACCCAGTACTCGGGTGAGGCGAAAGGTCTGGAGGGGCAACAGTTGAGGTGGGTGGATGTCGATGAGTTGACGACGATTGATTTTCTCGAGGGAAACCGCGCGCTACTGGAGCGGGTTTGTCATCTCTTGAGCTAGTTCCCGGTGATGGCGCGCTCAGCGCCAGGCAAATTGCGGCTGCCGCAAATGGGCGACTCGGGTATGGCGGCCCAGCAGCACGATCTCTCGAAACTGGAACAACATCGCGGCGGTCGGTGCGTATATGCGATGACCCACCGTGGGCAGCATGATCGAGAACCCGTCGCGTTCTCCATCCGCAACGTGGTCTTCCGGCAGATGCGTGGTTGCGCCCTCGAGTTCAGCAAGCGGTATGTGAAAGACTTTCTCGACCTCACTGGGATCCGGCTTGGGCGTCACCGGGGCGGCTGAGAATCCGACCACCGGCGTGATGCAAAAACCGGACTGCGTAACGAAGTCATCGAGCATACCGACCACATGGTGCTCATCGAAGCGAAGACCAATCTCCTCTTCGCATTCGCGAAACGCGGTCTCGATGGTCGTCTCGCCGGCGTCCATGCGCCCACCGGGCAGGGCGTATTGACCGGCATGGCGACGCAAATTGGCCGCGCGGCGGGTGAGCAACACCCCGGGCTGGCTATGTTCATCCGTTGCCGTGACGATGATGGCCACTGAGGCGCGCGTGAGATCCGGTGAATTATGTTCGACCCGTTCAAAGCTTGAGAAGCGGTCGATTAATTGCTCATGCAGGGTCATCTGACTTTCGAGTGGTTAAGGCCTAGCCGTTTTTAGCAGCCGCAAGTGACAGCAGTTTCTGGTGCAGCGCGTCTGTCTTTATCTTTAAGGCGTCGAGCGTGCCATCGTTGACAATAAGGTCGTGGGCGAGCGCTGCGCGCTCCTCGTCACTCGCCTGCGATTGACATATCTTCTCGAAGGATTCTCGATCCAGATCACTTCTTTTTTTGACGCGCGCCGCCCGTAAAGCGATTGGCGCCTCGACGATCACCACATGGTCAAAGCGTTCGGCTTGGCCGGTTTCTACCAGCAGTGGAATCGAGAACACAACATAAGGGCCAGACGCCTCGTCGGCCGCTTCGTTCATTGCTGCCCGAACTTTTGGATGTACGATCGCTTCAAGCGCGCGCCGTTTTTTTTCGTCGGCAAAGACGAGGTCACGAAGAGCGACCCGGTTGAGATCACCCGAGGGTGTGAGTACCGAAGGGCCAAAAGCGGCGGCAATTTCAATGACGTCAGCTTCGCCTGAGGCGGTCACTTGATGG
>JAYNKS010000069.1:0-3540 GCA_038111345.1 Gammaproteobacteria bacterium
CAGTAATTGGGCTCCTCCTACTCCTGTCAGTGATACCACTGCGTAAGTTTTTGGACCGCTCGGAGGAGATAGAGACTAGATGAGTCGGCCAGAATCATGGAAACGACTTGACTTCTAACACACCAGGAAGTCCAATTCTAAGTAGCGAAGGATCTGGATCAGTGAAGAAATGGAGAGTACCCATGAAGTATTTAGCAAGAATAATGGCCGTCGGATTAATGACTCTTTTCGGTTTGAACGGCGTGTCTGCTGATGGTGATCCCGTACGTGGCCGGTACCTTTCTGACGTGATCGGATGCGATCACTGCCACACACCCGGTTATTTTATGGGCGCGGCAGATGAAAACCGCTATATGCACGGCGGCGACGTAGGTTTCGAAATCCCGGGGCTGGGGGTATTTTTTGGACCGAACCTTACCAATAGTGCAAAAAACGGAGTGGGACGCTACACCACGGCGCAGTTAAAAACCATGCTGACGACCGGCGTTCGACCGGATGGGAGTGTGATCGCGCCAATCATGCCCTGGCGAAGTACGGCGAAAATGAATGACAAAGATCTTTCTGATCTCGTTGCGTTTCTCCAGTCCCTGCCGGCGGCAGACAATCAGGTCGCTGGGCCGTTTCTAGGCGATACGCCAGCAACCGCCCCCTACATGACAATCAAGATGCCTGAATAGCCCTCAGGGTGCCCTTAGGGTGCCCTCAAGGTATCGGTTACGACTAGCTTTTTTGCCTGATGCATTAAAGCATTCGAGAGTTTCATCGCTCGCTCGTATGTTGAGGGGGTGTCGGGTGGGAGATAGGGCTCTTCCGATATCAATAAGTATTGACCTGATCGGATAAAAAGGAGTCGCGAACGCACCCAAAAATTTTAGGTAGAAATTAGGTAAATCGATTTACAAGAAATGTAATCGATCCTAAGTCATTGAGAAGATGGCGCTCCCTAGGGGAATCGAACCCCTGTTTCCGGCGTGAGAGGCCAGCGTCCTGACCGCTAGACGAAGGGAGCGAGCGGTGGGGTGCGGATGCTACCATAGCGCCTCTTTTATTGCTCCTGCTCCGGTCTGTGACCAAGAGGTTTCGGTGCGACGCCCGACTGCTTGCCGCGGCTTTTTGCTCACGACTTTTTTGACTGAGGCCGTCCCCATTTGAATCCACTGCGGCTTATCTCCCAGAAGGAGCATGGAATCCAGCGCGGCGCAATCAGTCGTGGCGCTCGTGATGTGGTGCAGCGCCTGGTAGAGAGCGGCTATCAGGCTGAGCTTGTTGGTGGATGTGTTCGCGATTTGGTGTTGGGTCGAGTTCCTAAAGATTTCGATGTGGTAACCAATGCCACGCCGGAAGAGGTCCGGCAGGTCTTCCCTCGCTCACGCGTCGTCGGGCGTCGTTTTCGAATCGCCCATGTCCGAATGGGGCGGGAAATTATCGAGGTCTCTACCTATCGCGCCGGCGCGACCGATTCGGACACGCACTCGACCGCGTCCCAGTCTGTTGAGGGTCGCATCCTTCGAGATAACGTCTTTGGCGCAAGAGAGGAGGACGTATTCAGACGAGACTTTACGGTAAATGCGCTTTATTACGATCTCGGGAATGATCAATTGATCGACTACGTCGGTGGATTTTCGGATCTTAGCGAGGGCGTGATTCGCTTTATTGGTGATCCGTCGAGGCGAATCGAGGAGGATCCCGTTCGGATGCTGCGTGTCGCGCGATTCCGGGCGAAGCTGGATCTGGACCTCTCGCCAACGATCGAGGATGTTTGTCGGGAGCAGGCGTTCTTGCTTCGACACGTGCCGCCCGCAAGGCTTTTTGACGAGGTGTTGAAGTTATTTCAGTCGGGGCACGCGGTACGGTCGTTCGAGGAGTTAGAGGCGCTAGCGCTTTTCCCTGAACTTTTTCCAGAGGCCGATCGCGCCTACTCAGGAGTAGATCTGGACCCGGCTTCAGGCCTGGTTGCCCAGGGGCTTGCGAATACAGACCGCCGGATCGAGGACGGCAAGCCCGTGATCCCTGCTTTTTTGTTTGCCGTTCTTTTTTGGCGGCCGGTTACCCGATCCCTTGGTCGCTCATCGGACGGTCGGCCACCCAGTCTGGTTGAATTACACAAAGCCGCGCACGGCGTTCTCGATCGGCAGGTGCAACGCGTGGCTATTCCGAGGCGGATAAGCTCCGTTGTTGTGGAGATCTGGGACATGGCATTGCGGTTGCTTGCCCGACGACCTCGAAGCATTGCCCGCCTTCTCGAGCACAAGCGCTTTCGTGCAGGCTATGATTTCTTGCTGCTTCAGGCGCACTCAGGCGAGGTGCCTCTTGATCTCGCCACGTGGTGGACAGTGATCCAGGAGACAGGCATCGACGACCGACAGGCGATGATCCAGTCCCTCGGACCCAAACCTGGTGTTCGAAAGCGACGTAGCCGACCGCGTAAAAGACGCACGGGAGGGCAGTAACAGATGTCAGATTCGGAGCGCGTGCCGGTCTGGATTGGTCTCGGAGCCAATTTGGGCGATCCAGCCCAGACGATTCAGGCGGCGCTTGAGCGGCTTCTTGTGCATCCGGATGTTCATGCGCTTGTCGTATCGTCGCTTTACCGTAGCGAACCGGTCGGCTATGACGCCCAGCCTGATTTTTTTAACGCGGTAGCTCGATTCGAGACGGACTTGAAACCGCTTGCATTGCTGGAAATGCTGCTCGACTTAGAGGGTGCGTTGGGCCGGACACGAAACGGGCCGCGTTTCGGACCTCGGGTGATCGATCTGGATTTACTGCTATACGGGGAGGCCACAATCGAAAGCGCTCGTCTGTCGATTCCGCATCCGCGGATGCTCGTCCGACGGTTTGTTCTGGAGCCCCTGGCGGAATTAGAAGGGGATATGATTTTCCCGGATGGGAGTCGCTTGTTATCGGTCGTCAGACGCTGCAAAGATCAAAGGGTATCGCAGGAAGCGGCGTTGTTTGTTGATCCAACCAAGTAGTCCGCGGCGGAGTTTTCTTGCGCTCGATCGGTTAAAATTCGCCCCGCGATAGCGCGCCCAGTTGAGCGCGATTCACTTTTTAGGGCGAGATCCAAACCAGTTATGTCACGTCATTCGGAAATGCCCCGAATTCTCTCCGGTATGCGTCCGACGGGTCGCCTGCATTTGGGGCACTACCACGGTGTCTTGAAGAACTGGGTGGATCTGCAGTCACAAAACCAGTGCTACTTCTTTGTTGCTGACTGGCATGCCCTGACAACTCATTATGAAGAGCCAGGCGCCATGGATGCCCACGTGTGGGACATGTTGGTCGACTGGCTGGCCTCGGGCGTTGACCCCGAGAAGGCCACGTTGTTCATTCAGTCGCGTGTGCCACAACATGCGGAGCTACACCTCCTGTTGTCGATGGTGACGCCCTTGGGCTGGTTGCTTCGCGTTCCAAGCTTCAAGGATCAACAGCAAAAGCTAAAGGATCGTGATCTGGCGACCTACGGTTTTTTAGGTTACCCGCTGCTTCAGAGCGCCGATATCCTGATGTACCGTGCCAGCGGCGTCCCCGTTGGCG
>JAYNKS010000069.1:3550-4819 GCA_038111345.1 Gammaproteobacteria bacterium
ATGTTGAGCTGACTCGCGAGGTCGCGCGGCGTTTCAATCATATCTTTGGTCGGGATCCGGCGTTTGAGGAGAAGGCAGAGGAGGCTGTGAAGCGGTTGGGTAAAAAATTCGCCAAACAGTTTTCGCAGGGTCGAAGTGACTGGCTGCAAAACGGCGCGCCGATATCGAGGGAAAACGCTCTCTTTGCAATCGAGAGCTCAGCGAACATATCCGCCGAGGATCGGGAGCGTCTGGCCGGTTATCTTGATGGTGGAGGTCGGGAGATTCTTCCGGAGCCCGAGGCGTTGTTAACGCCTGCAGCGAAGATGCCTGGATTAGACGGACAAAAAATGTCCAAGTCGTACAACAACACGATTCAGATGCGGGACGATCCGGAGCGGGTGAGCGCAAAGTTAATGTCTATGCCGACGGATCCTGCACGACAGCGGCGCCACGATCCGGGTGATCCGACCAAATGCCCGGTCTGGGATCTGCACAAGGTCTACACCGACGGCGAGGTGCGTCAGTCTCTTGAGCAGGGGTGCCGGAGCGCCGAGATCGGGTGTGTGGATTGCAAGAAGCCGCTTCTCGCGAACATTTTAGAAGAGCAAGCCACGCTACGTGAGCGAGCCGAGCCGTTTGAAAAGAATCCGAGGTTGGTAAGAGAGGTGATTGAGCATGGGTGTGAGCGTGCTCGGGCGGCGGCTGAGGAAACATTAATCGAGGTTCGCGCGGCTGTCGGGACCCTCTATTCATGACGGAAGAGCAAGTAGGGTCGGCTACGACAGACGCGCCCCGTGCGGTTGTTGCCGGTAAGCTTGTGGAGCAATGGCCTCAGGATCTTTATATTCCGCCGGAGGCGCTCGAGGTCGTACTGGAGGGTTTTGAAGGGCCGTTGGATCTACTGCTGTATCTTATCCGCCGGCAGAATATCGATATTCTTGACTTGCCCGTTGCGGACATTACCCGTCAGTACATGCAGTACATAGAGGTGATGCAGCAGATGCGATTGGATCTCGCCGGTGATTATTTAGTCATGGCGACCATGCTGGCGGAGATCAAGTCGCGCATGTTACTGCCGCGACCGGGTCCCGATGAGGAGGATGAGGAGGACCCCAGGGCCGTGCTGATTCGGCGGCTTCAGGAGTATGAACGCTTCAAAAATGCCGCAGAGACCCTCGATGATCGACCAAGGCTGGAGCGTGATCTCTATCTTGTTTACGCCCGAGTGGAAGACCCCGATCCGCCAAAAGTCGAGGCCCAAGTCGCTCTCACCGATCTGGTAGAGGC
>JAYNKS010000069.1:4829-9102 GCA_038111345.1 Gammaproteobacteria bacterium
CGCGCGGCGATGCGCGCGGCGGCTCGCCGGCAGCATCTTCAGATGGTTCCGGAAACGCTGTCGGTCAGGGAACGAATGGGTCAGATTCTGGAACGGGTACGCAGCGGGGAGTACGTGGCTATTGGAGATTTTTTTACCCCGGAGGAGGGGCGTATGGGTTTGGTGGTGAGCTTTATTGCCATTTTGGACCTGGTTAGGGATGGCATATTGTCGGTCACGCAAAGCGGTGAGTTTGCGCCGATCCACGTGCGGGTGAAATCAGCATGAAGCCGAAGCCCGAAATGGTAAACGCGGTCGAAGCCGCATTGTTTTCCTCCGAGCGGCCGCTCTCCTTGCGCGATCTTCAGATCCTTTTCGATAAGCGCGCAAAGAAAGAGTCGATTGAGCAGGCGTTGGTCCAGTTGCAGGAGGATTATCGGGATAGGGGAGTCGAGCTGGTGGAGGTCGCCGGGGGCTTTCGGTTTCAGACGCGTGCCGTACATGCCTCGGCGCTTCGTGCGCTGCGCGAGAGCCGTCCCCCTCGATACTCCCGGGCTCTCCTGGAGACGTTGGCCATTATTGCGTATCGTCAGCCCGTTACGCGGGGGGATATTGAAGAGATTCGGGGCGTCACCGTCACTACAGAAATCATGCGCGTCCTCATCGATCGTGAATGGATTCGCCAATCCGGTAACCGTGAGGTGCCTGGCCATCCGGCGCTTTACGTGACGACGCCGCTCTTTCTTGAGTACTTTGGTTTAGGCTCTATCAGTGAGTTACCCCGTCTCGATGAGGAACGACAACTCGCCGAGATTGCGAAGGAGTTGGGGATCGACATGCCGGAATCGCTGCGAATCAGCGATCCGCGGCAAGGCGATGAGGAGCGCCCGGATACCGCCAGCAACGATATGGATTCGGAAAGTGACAGTGAGGATCCCAGCGGACCAACTCAGCGCCCCATATCGCCCGAAGTGGACATGGCAGAGCACGCGGAATCTGAAGCGGACCAAGAGGCGTCAAAAGTCGCCTCTACGTGACTCTTGGCAGAGCGTATCCAGAAAGCCTTGGCGCGACTCGGCCTTGGTTCGCGGCGGGAGATCGAGTCTTGGATAGCGCAAGCGCGCGTCGTCGTTGATGATCAACCGGCTGTTCTTGGCCAGCAAATCACCGAACGGTCAAAAGTGCTCCTGGACGGAAAACCCGTCCGGTTATCGCGTGCGTTTGCCGGTTCGGCTCGGGTCATTCTTTATCACAAGCCAGTGGGAGAAATATGTTCGCACGATGATCCTCAGGGCCGACCCAGCGTGTTCGACCGACTGCCCCGGCTGCGGGGACAGCGATGGGTCTCCGTGGGCCGCTTGGATATCAATACGTCTGGGGTTCTTATCTTTACCACTGATGGTGACCTTGCCCATCGCCTGATGCATCCCTCCAGTGGCGTGGAGCGGGAGTATCGCTGTCGGGTGCGGGGCGTCGTCACGAAAGAAACCATCGATCGGTTGCTTCAAGGGATTCGTTTGGACCGTGAGCTTTGCCGATTCGAATCCGTGAGCGGAGGCTCTGGCGGTGGCGCCAATCAGTGGTTTCGAGTGGTGATTAAGGAGGGGCGATATCGTGAAGTGCGACGATTATGGCAAAGCGTTGGGTGCACAGTGAATCGACTGATTCGAACCCGCTACGGGCCATTCACGCTGGATCGCCGTCATCCGGCAGGCCAGGCGGTAGAGCTCGGGGCAGAATTTAAGGCCGAGCTCGTCCGAAGCATCGATCAAAAACGCTCGAGAGGCGATCGAAAGGATCGGCAGGCGACCACGCCCGGTGGCAAAACATTTCCGCTTGCCGATGCAAAGCCACAGAAACGGCGCCCATCCAATCCGCGCCCGCTTTCGCGGCGCGGGAGTCCCACGCGAGCCCGTCAGTCCGATTGACGGGATTTTTTGGGATTAAGGTGGACCGCATCACCGTCGACCCGCCCGCTGAAGTCGAACGCTTTTCCAAACCCCTTGATCCATTGACCGCCGATCGGCGTCAAAGCAAACAGCTTGAAATCGGGCAGGGTGCTTAGCGTGTCGATGATCGGGCCGAAGCGCTCCTGGAAGCGTGGAATAAGCTCGCTCCATTCTGCGCTGTCTTGTGAAAACACTTGTGCGTGACAGGAAAAGCGTAGCCGCCGGCGGGCGTAAATCTCCGGACACGCGCTCTCGTTCTCGATAAAGAGGACCGAGGCCTGGGGCATCCGGATCAGATTTCCGGTGTGCGCGGATAAATGGCTCGCCAGGATATAAAAGGCGCTTGGGGTATCAACGAAAGGCGCATAACTGAGATCAGGACTGCCGTCCGGATTCAAGGTTGACAGCAGAATAGACCGAAACTCGCCGATAAAAGTCTCGCATTCGTCTTTTAATTTTTCATCTAGGCCCATTTATGAATTATCCCCGAAGCCTCGCCAACCCTGCGTCAAGATCAGCAAGCAGATCCTCAAGATCCTCAAGTCCTGCGTGAATGCGCAGAACCTGTCCCGGACTGTCCCAGGCGGTGGCGGTTCTGTAGCGCTCGGGGTAACTCGGAATCATCAGGCTTTCATAGCCGCCCCAGCTCGCGCCGATACCAAATAGCCGCATCCCATTTACCATGTCGATCATCCGCTCCCGAGGGTGCGGTTTCAGGATAATCCCAAAAAGGCCACTGGCGCCAAGGTAGTCCCTTTTGAAGAAGCCATGACCCGGGTGACCGGGTAGGCCGGGGTGCAGCACGCGCTCCACTTCGTCGCGAGCCGACAACCACTGGGCCAGGGCCATGCCGGCCGCCTCGTGGGCTTTTAAACGTGTGGCGAGCGTTCGCACGCTGCGGAGCGTGGTGTAAGCGTCATCCGGACTCGCAGTTTGTCCAAACAATCGATGATTTCGTCGCACGTCTGCTGCGACGTGCTCTGCTGAGATGATGATTCCCATCATGATATCGCTGTGGCCGGACAAATACTTGGTGGCGGCGTGGATGGACACATCGATCCCGAGAGAGAACGATTTTAGAAAAGCAGGAGTTGCCCACGTGTTGTCAAGAATGGTCACCACGTTGTGCCTCTTCGCTACCGCGGTAATGGCAGGAATATCCTGCACCTCAAAGGTGAGGGAGCCGGGCGATTCCAGAAATATGACCTTGGTATTCGCTTTAATGTGTGTTTCGATACCGGCGCCGAGGGTTGGGTCGTAATACTCGACCTCTACCTGAAGGCGTTTCAGGTGCTCGTCGCAGAACATCCGGTTAGGCCAGTACACGGTGTCGGCGATTAACAAGTGATCGCCGGGCGAGAGGAAGGTGGTCAGCGCCGTGGTGATGGCCGCGAGGCCAGAAGGCAGAAGAACGGCGTCGTAGCCCCCCTCCAGATCCGCAACCACTTCCTCAAGATCGAAAGTGCTTGGCGTGCCCAGAAGGCCGTACACCACTCGATGCTTGTTGGTGGGATCGTGTCTCTGTTCAAAGGCCTCGACTGTAGGGTGCAGGACGGTGGACGCGCGGTAGACTGGCGTATTGACGACGCCATGATGGTCCGCTGGTGCGCGTCCCTTGATAATCGCCCGCGTTTTATCGCCTAAATCTCGTGTTTCAGTCGATTTTTTCACAAGCTCTTGGCCTCCGCGGCAGTCTCTGGCTGTCGGTGGGCCAGACGCTGGATGGATGTCTTCTACACTCCAGAAGGCTAGAATTCTCATCTCTTCACTGTTTAAGCGCAAGGATTCGCGATGACCGACGTCACTCGAGATTGGTACGACCACTACATGATGCCGAACTACGCCCCGGCGAAGATGATCCCGGTGCGCGGTGAAGGATCTCGGATGTGGGACCAGGACGGGCGCGAATATATTGATTTCGCAGGCGGGATCGCGGTCAATGCGCTTGGCCATGCTCACCCAAGACTGATCGCCGCGTTAACGGAGCAAGCCAGTAAGTTATGGCACACCGCGAACGTATTTGCGACAGAGCCCGCCCTGCGTTTAGCCAAAACACTGACCGAACGCACCTTCGCAGATAAGGTCTTTTTCTCTAATTCAGGGGCTGAGGCCAATGAGGCCGCGCTTAAGTTAGCCCGTCGGTATGCGTTTGATCATTATGGGGAGAAAAAGGATCGCATCATTGCGTTTGAGAGCGCCTTTCATGGGCGCACGCTCCTCACGGTAACGGCGGGCGGTCAACCGGACTATCGAAAAGGCTTTGGCCCCCTTCCGGGAGCAATCGAGCATCTGCCGTTTAATGATATCTCGTCGCTTGAAACCGCAATAGATGACCAGGTGTGTGC
>JAYNKS010000070.1:0-6058 GCA_038111345.1 Gammaproteobacteria bacterium
CGACCAGCATGGTCATGCCGCTCTCGGCAAGTTCAATCATCACGTCGAGCACCTCCTTGATCATTTCCGGATCAAGTGCAGAGGTTGGTTCATCAAACAACATGATTCGGGGATTCATGCAAAGCGATCGGGCAATTGCCACTCGTTGCTGCTGACCGCCGGATAGCTGACCGGGATATTTCGCGGCCTGTTCCGGTATCTTTACACGCTCCAGCAGGCTCATCGCCTGCTCCTCGGCTTCGGCTCGGGGCATCTTTCGCACCCAGATGGGCGCCAGCGTGATGTTATCCAGTACGGTGAGATGCGGAAAAAGGTTGAACTGCTGAAATACCATACCGACCTCTGATCGGATGATGTCGATGTTTTTAAGATCCTCTGTCAGTTCTGTTCCGTCGACTTCGATGCGGCCCTGTTGATGTTCCTCGAGGCGATTAATGCAGCGAATGAGCGTGCTTTTTCCGGACCCGGAGGGTCCGCAGATCACGATTCGCTCGCCGCGCGCCACACTCAAATTAATGTTTTTGAGGACATGGAAGTCGCCGAACCATTTATGCATGCCATCGATTGAGATGATGACATCCTCGCCTAGGGAATCCGCGCTGGCTGGCGCAGTTTGTGTGTCTTGATTCATAGCAGCATCCTTGTAACCAAAGTCACGATTTATGACCGGTCTCGAGTTTTCGTTCCAGGCTTAGCGAGTATCGCGACATCGCAAAGCAGCTGACGAAGAAAAAGAGGGAAATAAAAATATAAAGCTCGGGCGCAAGGCCAAGCCATTCAGGGTCATTGAGGCGCGCCCGACCGAGTCCCAGAATATCCATCATGCCAATAATGAGAACCAGCACGGAGTCTTTGTACGATCCGATAAACGTATTCACGATACCGGGAATCGATATCTTCAGCGCCTGAGGCAGGATAATCAGCCGGTGAGCCTGCCAATACGTGAGTCCAAGTGAGTCAGCAGCTTCATATTGGCCGGATGAGAGGCCTTGAAGGCCTCCACGAACCACCTCGGCGATGTAGGCGGCTGCAAACAGCGTGACCATGATAAGCACGCGAATCAACAGATCAAAGGTGGAGCCGGGCGGGAGGAAATATGTCAGCATCGTGGATGCCACAAACAGCAGGGTAATGAGAGGGACGCCCCTGATGAATTCGATGAAAATCACACAAAGCGCTCTGAGCACCGGCAGCCGGGATCGCCTGCCGAGGGCGAGGGCAACGCCGATGGGCAGGGAAAAGGAGATCCCCGTGACGGCCACGACCAGCGTGAGCAGGATACCGCCCAGCTTGTTAGTGGGAATGGCCTCAAGTCCAAACCCGCCAAACAGTAGCCACGCGGCAATAAATGGAAAAGCCGCCGCAAAGATCAGCCAGTACTTCTTGCCCGGGATATTCTCTCGTAGCGCCCCGAAGACGGCCGCCGCGAAGAGTACAAACGTTAGGTCTACCCGCCATCGTTCCGGCTCTGGGTACCAGCCGTAAAGGAAGAGTTCGAGACTGCCGCGGATGAATGCCCAGCAGGCGCCATCCCGCGGCGCTTCCATCAACGCCCAGCACTCTTTTCGGTCGGCCGCTGCCCAAACCGCGCCTGAGAACAGCCAGTGGATTGACGGTGGCAGGATCTGCCAGAGAAACCAGAGCGAGAGCAGGGTCAGGGCAATATTGAGTGGCGACGAAAACAGATTCGCTTTGGCCCAGCCCACCACACCGGTGCTGTTGGGAGGTGGAGGCAGGTCCGGGTGGGTCCCCGGCTCGTACTGGTCTGGATTAAAACCTTGTGCCATGGCGGCTCATTACCTCTCGGTAAGCTTGATGCGGCTGTTGAACCAGTTCATGAAACTGGAGATGAGCAGGGAGATGATCAGATAGATCCCCATCACGATGAGCATGGTCTCCATCTCTTTGCCTGTTTGCATCAAGCTGATTCCGCCCAGAGTTGCTGTGATGTCCATGTATCCAATCGCGATGGCGAGCGAGGAATTTTTTGTCAGGTTTAGATATTGGCTGCACAGGGGCGGCACGATGATTCGCAGTGCCTGCGGCACGATAATCAGCTGAAGCGTTCTATTGGGACGAAGCCCCAGGGCGTGGGCCGCCTCGGTTTGCCCGTGACTGACGGCCGTGATGCCGGCGCGCACAATTTCGGCGATGAAAGCAGCGGTGTAATAAGAAAGCCCTAGCCATAAGGCAAGAAACTCGGGTTTGATGGCCATACCGCCCTGGAAGTTAAAACCCTTAAGCTCCGGTATATCCCAGGAGATAGGAAACCCCGTGCCGATCAGGGCGATCCCGGGGAGACCAATAAGCAGCGCGAGGGAGATCCAAAATACGGGGTAGATCTTGCCGGTCTGGTCCTGGACTCGCCTCGCCCAGCGTTTAAACCCAATCGCCAGAGCAATGCTGATGAGCAGGACGATGCCCACCCAGCCGGCACCGGTTTCGTATATGGGTGCAGGAATATAAAAGCCACGGTTGGAAAGAAAGAATGTGTCGCCGCCAAGGCTTAGCGCCTGCCGCGTCGCGGGCAGGATCGTGACCACAATCGCGTAGATCGCCAGAATGTGGATGAGCACGGGGACGTTGCGGACAAATTCAACAAATACGTACGAGATGCGGCTGACAAGCCAGTTGCTCGACAGGCGCATGATGCCGAGTAAGAAACCTAAAAGCGTCGCGAGAATACATCCCCAGAACGCAATGAGCAGCGTGTTCAGAAGACCCACCACGCCTGCCATCAGGTGGGTGGACTTGTTGGTGTACTCAATAAAGGGCGAAAAGCCGATGTCGTAGGCGGCAGGCCACGACAGAAAGTCAAAGCTGAAGTCTTTGCCTACGGCTTCGAGGTTAACCACGACGTTGCGACCGATCGCCGCAAGCAACGCGAACACAATCGCCATGGTAAGGATCTGAATAATGACGCCGCGGGATTCCTTGTTGCGCCAAAGACGCGACAGGCCGCTCGGAGATTGATTCGTGAGTGTGGTCATCTATTCAGAGGGGGATCAGGGTTGGACCGCAGCAGGGACACTGCGGTACACCGGGAGCCCTTCGGCTCCCGGTGGACTTACAGCAGTTGTTTTACAGCAATCGACCTATCGGAACGGCGGGGAGTACATCAGACCGCCTTTGGTCCAAAGGGCGTTCAGGCCGCGCTCGATCCCAAGCGGGGTGTTCACGCCGATGTTGCGCTCGAAGATCTCGCCGTAGTTACCGATCTGTTTGATGATCTGGTAAGCCCAGTCCTGGGACAGACCCAGTTCCTGACCCTGGTTACCGTCTACGCCGAGAAGGCGGAGAACCTCAGGGTTTTTGGAGCTTTTCATCTGATCGACATTGGCCATGGTTACACCCAGCTCTTCTGCCGTGATGGTTGCGTTCAGCACCCAGGTCACGATGTCAGACCATTCGTCGTCGCCGTGGCGAGTCGCAGGGCCCAAAGGCTCTTTTGAGATGATTTCCGGCAGCACCATGTGATCACCTGGATTTGGCAGTGCAGAACGGGTCGATGCAAGACCGGACGCGTCCGTCGTGTACACGTCGCAGCGACCGCTTTCGTAGTTCTGACGGGCCTCGTCGTTGGTTTCGATCGTTACCGGCTCGTACTTCATGTTGTTCGCGGCGAAGTAATCGGCCAGGTTGAGCTCGGTGGTGGTGCCGGTCTGAATGCACACGGAGGCACCGTCAAGCTGTTTCGCGCTGGTTACGCCAAGGCTCTTTTTCACCATGAAGCCCTGACCGTCATAGTAGTTCACACCATGAAAGCGCAGTTTGACGCCCACATCGCGGGAAAACGTGATGGTGGTGTTGCGCCAAAGGACATCGCCTTCACCGGCGTTCAGTTTGGTGAAGCGGGTCTTACCGGTCGAAGTAACGGCTTCCATCTTGCTCGCGTCACCCAGCACGGCGGCGGCGGTGGCACGACAGAAGTCGACGTCAAAGCCTCGCCAAACGCCATTGGCGTCCGGTTGGGCAAAGCCAGCGATACCGGTGCTGACCACGCAGCGGAGCACGCCCCGGCTCTGGACCTGTTCCAGGGTGCTTCCATGATTTGCATGAGCCGTACCGGCAGCGCCGAGCAGCAGCGCGGCGGCCGACAGAACAGCAGTCGCTTTTTGTTTCATTAGGATTCCTCCCTCACTAGGGTGAGTGTCGGTTGTTGGTCACCTGCGCTTTCCTATCTGTAACCGGCATACACCGAAGATCGAAAACCCAAACCGCAAGTGCTACTTCAGATTTAACCCCAAAGCGCTTGGTTTTTCAATTTTTTGTACTTTTTGAAAGGAAATCGAGGTCACGCCGTCACGCCGGCGCAATGACGCCCGACTCACTACGATTTGGCTTTTTTCGCCTGCTCGTCCGCATGATAGGACGATCGAACCATGGGTCCAGACGCCACGTGGGAGAAGCCCATTTCTGAGCCGATCGCTGCGAGCTCGTCAAACTCAGCCGGCGTAGCGAAACGCTCAACGGGGAGATGATGCTTGGTGGGCTGCAAATATTGCCCAAGCGTCAGAAGCTGAACGCCATGTGCCCTTAGATCTGTCATGACTTCAGTCACTTCATCCAAGGTTTCCCCGAGGCCGAGCATTAACCCGGATTTGGTTGGAACCTGCGGGCAGGCTGCGGAAAAGTCCCGAAGCAGTTCCAGGGAATGCCGGTAGTCGGCACCGGGACGGACTCGCTTATACAGCCGCGGTACCGTCTCGAGGTTGTGGTTGAAAACGTCAGGGGGTGCTCCCGCCAGAATGATAATTGCTTTCTCCGCGCGACCGCGAAAATCGGGCGTCAGGATTTCGATTTCTGTTGTTGGACATGTTTGACGCAAAGCGCTGATACAGTCAGCAAAGTGCTGGGCGCCCCCGTCACGCAGGTCATCCCGGTCAACCGATGTGACGACCACATAGCGAAGCGCCATCGTCTGGACGGTTTCGGCAAGTCGCGCAGGCTCGGCTGCGTCGATAGCGCCCGGTCGACCATGGGCGACATCGCAAAACGGACACCGGCGAGTGCAGACGTCGCCAAGGATCATGAACGTTGCGGTGCCGTTCCCGAAGCACTCGCCCAAGTTGGGGCAGCTGGCCTCCTCGCAGACGGTATTAAGTCCCTTGTCGTGAAGAATCTGCTTGAGTCGCAAAACCTCCGGCGTACCCGGGAACTTCGCCCGGATCCAATCCGGTTTCTTAAGGCGTTCGCTGCGCTCGGTGGGCGCAAACTTGACCGGAACGCGAGCCATTTTCTGCTCCGCGTTTTGCGCGCCGTATTTGCTCATGGTGCTCTTTTTATCTACGCCGTGAGAAGCGCGCGGTAGGCGTCTTCATTCAGAAGCGCGCCCGACGCGTCGTCCCCGATCACCCTTAAGCGGTAGAACCAGCCTTCGCCGGTGGGGTCATCGTTTATTCGCTCCGGCGCGTCCAGCAACGCGGTATTTACCTCAACGACCACGCCGGACAGGGGAGATTTAATCTCGCCGGCGGCTTTGACCGATTCAATGACGGCGGCTTCCTGTCCGACCGACATCACGGCGCCTTCCTCCGGCAGTTGGACAAAGACCACGTCGCCCAGTTGGTCCTGTGCAAAGTCCGTGATACCAATCGTAGCGACGTCCCCGTCCCGTCGGACCCAGGCATGGTCTTCAGTAAATTTAAGATCGCTCATGGTTGAGGGATACACGCCTTTTGTTTAATCGAGCGGTAGTATATCGTTGCGCGCGTGATCCGAAAGCCGGTCTTTAGAAACCTCGACAAAGGAATGGCCCAATGAAAGAAAACCCGGTGATGGTGGAAGTGACCCGGGGAGGGATGGTGGAGAGCCGCCACCGCGGTTCGCTAGCGGTGATTCGAAGCGACGGTCAGCCGATTGCGTCAACAGGTGATGTCGAGCGACTGATTTATCCCCGCTCCGCAATCAAACCGTTACAGGCGCTTTTTCTGATCGAAAGCGGTGCAGCCGATGCGTTTAATCTTGGGCACCGGCACCTGGCTCTGGCTTGCGCTTCGCATAACGGCGAGGCTGAGCACGTGGATACGGTACTTCAGTGGCTCAATCACATCGGACT
>JAYNKS010000070.1:6068-8941 GCA_038111345.1 Gammaproteobacteria bacterium
CGGACTTGCCGAGGCAGATCTGGAGTGCGGCGCTCATCCGCCACGGCGGGGAAAAGACCGAAAGCGGCTGATTCTCGACGGACACGATGCCGGAGCTGCGCATAATAATTGCTCCGGTAAACATACGGGATTTTTAAGCGTCGCCAAGCACCTCGGTCTGTCGACACGTGGGTACATCGAAAGAGCCCACCCCGTGCAAACGGCGGTGCTTGATATCCTGGCGTCCCTTGGCGATACCGGCTTTGATGATGTCCCGGAGGGGTTGGACGGCTGTGGTATCCCCGTAGTAGGCATCAGCCTTCAGTCGCTGGCGCTGGCTTTTGCGCGGTTTGCGGACCACACAATGCTGTCTCAAAAAAGAGCGCAGGCGGCCCAGCGAGTCTTTGATGCGATGGTAGGCGAACCTTTTATGGTGGCCGGTACCGATCGGTGGTGCACTCGCGCCTTGCGGGCGGGCGGCGGGGCGTTCATCGTCAAAACCGGCGCAGAGGGTGTATTTTGCGCAGCGGTCCCACACGCCAAAATTGGCATCGCCATAAAAATTGACGACGGTGCACACCGCGCGTCTGAATCGGCAATGGGCACCGCGCTCGCAAGCATTCCCGGCCTGGGGCAATGTTTTAGCGGTGAGAATGCAAATCTCGTGACCACTCCAGTCCTGAACGTGGCAGGGCGGGAGGTAGGTGAAATCCGACCGCAGGCGCAGAGTTGGGAGGAATGGACGGAGGCTTTAAAAGGGGTCGGAGGCGCTTGAGACGCTAGCCTGATCCACTCTTGAGCGGGAGCCGCCGCTGGGTGTCGGAAAACTCGATCGACCCGGCTCCTCTCGTCGCCCCTTGTTGGCGGTAACCCTGTTTCATCCGCTCGCCGGCGCTCTCCAGCTGCTGATGGAGCGCTTGGGAATACGTCACGCTGTAGGCGCGAGGCATATCGGAATCGTCCGTCTGGATCCATAAATCTATTCGCCCGGCTGTCTCGGCGCTTGGGTTGGGTTCAGTAATGGCCCAGGCTTTGAGCGCAAATTGCTTAGGCAGGGCAGTAGTAGTCGGCCATCCCCGTAGCGCATCCAGTGCAAAAAAGTGAGTGACATAAACGCCGGCGGCCAGAGCGATCACGGCAAAACGCAATCCCAGTGGGTATCGCGAGCGTGTCAATATCAGGAGCATTACGAACAGCACGAAGGCGTACGTAATACTCAGCAAGATAAGGCTGTCGGTCACAGAAGGGGGTCCAGCAGGTAGGGCGTGAGGCGGAGCCGGCGGTTATTGATGTTCACGATTCGCCCGTCCCGGGTCGGCGTGAAGCGCACGACCGTGATTTCCTCGTCAACCCTCGACATGCTCACTTTTTTGACAAACACCGTCTCTACGGATGGATTGATGCGCTCTATTTTCACCAGAATCTCGATCGGTTCGGGATCACGTTTTTCATAGTAATAAAGATTTACCGTGTATTAGCCATCTATCAAACCGCGAAGCGTTACCAGTTCCTGATTGATGGGATAGATGACCTCCTGTCCGTCGATCAAAACCGTATCGTTTACGGAGCCTTGATCATCCCGATCCAAATGGAGCCAACCGGCATCCTTTTCGATATAAGAGACAACCTTGCCTAATGGGTCGCGAACCCACAGGTCAATATCATCTGTTCGATTCTCCGGCCAGGTAACTGAAATGATGTACTCCGCCTTGAGATTGACTTTGCCCGTGCGCGCCTCGGGGTTGAAGTAAACCAGCGTGACAAAAAACAGCAGGGTAAAGCCCAACAGCGCATTAAATAACAGATCGACGAACGGGTCGGTGCGGTAACCGCCGCCGGGATAACGCATCAGGCCTGACCGGATGACCCGTTTTCAGACGCTGAACCGGTGTCGATGAGGCGGATGATCTGACGAAACAGTCGATCTGCCGATCGGTCTAATAGCTGATACTGGGCTCCCAGGATAAGCCCACTCGAAAGACCGGCCAGTGTGGTGAATAAGGCGATGCGCATTCCTGAGCTCATCTGGGTCAGCATGAGTTTGGCGGCATTCAGATCAGTGGTTTCCATCTGCGCGACAGAATTCAACATGAAGATGAACCCGACCACCGTACCCAAAAGCCCGAGCTTGATCATCAGATCAGCCACAAACCAGCCGCTCGCATGACCGGCATGGACCCGCTGCTCGAGGTACGCGCCAAGGTTGGATGGTTCTGAGTGTCGATCCTTGTTTCTCTCAGCGGCGCGTACGAGATTCCGATAATCCAACGCGATAGACTCTGTAGCGAGTGGCTCTGGCGAGCGTTTGGCGGCGAGTGCCGAAGCGGCGGCCGATTCTCGGTCGAGTCGATAGGCGCAATAACCCGCGTGGGCAGTAGCCAGCACAAGACCCGCCAGAATCACAAGCGAAAGCCGGCTTGAGTCCTGCTCGATGAAAAGTGTCAGCATCCCGAGCTGAACGAAGACTACGCCGCCCAGCGCGAGGAGGCCGGCAAAAGCCAGCCAGGTGAGGAAGGTACGTCCTGATGATTGCGCCGTGTGCATATGCCCCATGGCTATAACTCGCTCGGGCTGAAGGCTTGAATACTTAGGGCGTGAATCTCTTTTTTCATGAGGTCCGATACCGCGTCATAAACCAATCGATGACGGGCCAGGGTATTTAGCCCTTCAAACGCGCCCGCTACCACCACGACGTCATAGTGGCCACCTCCCGAGGCGGCTCCGGCGTGGCCTGCATGCAGATGACTCTGATCCTCGATCTCGACTGATTCGGCAGACAGCGTGACGCGTAAACGCTCAGCGATAATTTCTTTGCTGATCATTTGGCGCCTTCGTCCGTGGTGATGTGTTTGGCGACCATCAACATCTGGACAATGCTGAACGCAAAGGTGAGG
>JAYNKS010000071.1:0-767 GCA_038111345.1 Gammaproteobacteria bacterium
GAATCGCGTACCCGCGGCGCCACTTGAGCACCTGCTCCTCGCCATGTTGGGCAGTTGTTTCCTTCTTGTCGAGACCTTGCAGAGCCCCGTAGTGACGTTCATTCAGCCGCCAGTCCGTTTGCACCGTCACATACATCTGATCCATCTCATCCAGAATCAACCACAAGGTGCGGATCGCACGTTTCAGCAAAGAGACCATCGCCCTATCGAAGCGAAAACCGCGCTCCGCCAGCGCCTTACCAGCGGCGCGCGCCTCTTTCAGACCACGCTCGGAAAGATCCACGTCCACCCAACCGGTGAAACGATTCTCAAGATTCCATATGCTTTGGCCGTGCCGGACCAACACCATCTCCTTCATTTGATTTACCTTCTCTTTCAGTTGGTCGGATTGCCCGGCGGTGGGCCGATTAACAGGAACACCAGCGCGCGAATCGCCTGTCCCCGGTGACTCAGCGCATTTTTTCGCTCGGCCTCAAGTTCTGCAGCGCTTGCCTGTTCACTGTCCACCCAAAACACGGGGTCATATCCGAAACCGTTTTTTCCCCTAGGCGCCGCGAGAATTTTACCCTCCCAGGTTCCCTCGCAAATCAGCGGGGCAGGATCGTCGGCCCTGGCAACGTAAACCATCGCGCAGCGAAAGCGCGCGCTGCGCTCATGGGCTACGACACCCTTGAGCTCTGCCAGAAGCTTTTCCACAGTCTCCGCGTCCGTTGCACCAGGACCGGCAAAGCGCGCGGAGTAAACCCCGGGCCGTCTGTCCAGAGCAT
>JAYNKS010000071.1:777-8711 GCA_038111345.1 Gammaproteobacteria bacterium
TCTGTCGCCTGCGCCCCGGCGAAACGGGCCGAGTACACGCCCGGTCGCCCATCCAAAGCGTCGACTTCCAGACCGGAGTCATCCGCGATCGCGGGTCGTCCCGTTTGCCCAGCCGCATTGCGCGCCTTCAGCAGGGCGTTGTCGATAAATGTAGTACCGGTTTCTTCGATCGGCGTCACGCCGAGCGCCCCCTGACCGACCACTTGAATAGAGGCGCCTCTTAATAAACTATTGATTTCCCTTATTTTTCCCCCGTTATCGGACGCGAGCACGACCTCGGTCATGATGACGCGCCTTGGGATCGCGCGGTTTTTTGCAGCGCCATCAGTTTGCGGATACCGTCAGCCGCCAGAGCGGTCATCGCGTGCATCTCGGTCTCTGAAAAAGCGGCATGTTCCGCCGTGCCCTGAACCTCGATAAACCCGCCGCGATCGTTCATGACAAAGTTCATGTCGGTATCAGCCGTGCTGTCTTCGGCGTAATCAAGATCCAGCAGGACCTCACCATTCTTGATCCCAACCGAAACCGATGCAATTTGCCTGAGCTCTGGCGATTGGTCGAGCCGTCCTTGATCGCATAGCGTGTCCAAAGCATCCGCCAGAGCCACCCACGCCCCCGTGATCGATGCGGTACGGGTACCGCCATCGGCTTGGAGGACATCGCAATCCAGTGTGATCGTCCGCTCGCCAATGCTCTTGAGATCAACCGCCGCACGCAAGGACCGCCCAA
Organism: Gammaproteobacteria bacterium; assembly: GCA_038111345.1. Classification (GTDB taxonomy): domain Bacteria; phylum Pseudomonadota; class Gammaproteobacteria; order Arenicellales; family UBA868; genus UBA868. Next base: position 1,507 of record JAYNKS010000071.1, read on the forward strand.
TCAGCCGCTGAATTTCGAGCGTGCGCCCCCCTTGTTTACCCCGTGCGGCCTCTCTCGCGGTCCGTTCCCCGGTCGCCCTTGGCAGCATGCCGTACTCAGCCGTGATCCACCCCTGTTGTGAGCCGTGCAAAAAACGCGGCACCCGATCCTCAACGCTGGCGGTACACAACACCTGCGTGTGTCCGAATGCCACCAGCACAGAACCCTCCGCGTGACGGGTGAAGGAACGAGTGAAGCGCACCGGCCTCAACTCATCCGATGATCGGTTATCGGATCGTGACATAGGCAATCTCCCGTCGATTTGAAAGGTAAACGGAACTGCTCATCTTTAGTGCGGCATGACGGGCAAGTGCTGACCAAAAAGCGAGAAGAAATTGGTCAGAAAGCGGTAGGTCAGGCCCCAGATCACTCGAGGATCTTCAGGATCGAGCAACACACCCGGAAACGCTAAGTCGCCGGCTGCATCGTAACGCACGGTGGTTCGCAGGGTAGGATCCAACAGACGGGAGAGGGGCAAACTCACCACGTCGGACACTTCATGGTTGGGCTGAAACGCGCAAACTTTATCGGCCATAAAAACAAAACACGAGATCACCAGATCGGCCGAGCGCCCTCCGTGACGGCCGCGCATATCATCAAGACGACCCACCATTTGTGACGGGCTTAGCTCAAGCCCGATCTCTTCGTGCGTCTCTCGGCAGGCCGCCGCGCCATCCCACCGGTCCTGCGGTTCACGGCGACCGCCCGGAAAAGCCATTTGGCCAGACCAGGGATCGTCCTTATGTTCCGCGCGCTGAATAAAAAGAATATCGGGATCCTTCTGATCCGATGCGAGATTCAAAACCAGGGCCACCTCGGCGCGCTTCAAAGAAGGCTCTAAAACCAGCGCTGGCGTATGCAGATCGAAAAACGATCGGATCCTCTGTGCCGGAATCACCAGTGAAAACCCGCGCCCAGCAAAACCCCATAGTGCGGCTCGCTGGCCTTGGATCCAGTCACAGTGCCAACATACTCGGTGATGTGATAGCGCCAGGCGAGGCGCAGATCAACAAACGGGAAAGGGTCAAATACCAGACCTGCCTCGACCGCAAGGGTGGACAGGTTCTGACGCGCGCCAAGGTCACCCAGCGACGGCGTCCAGCCCGCTTCCACGTACGGCCTCAAAAAGCCCAAAAGATCGACCCGCGCCTCGCCCATGAGTCGCGGGGCCGATAACGCGCCCTCCGCCCCGAATCGCTCCTGATTCCATCCCAAGCCCAGCGCAACAAATGAGTTGGGGCCGGCGCTTAAAAGCCGGTATTTGAAGTCGACGAACGTCTGTTCGTCGGAGGCGTTGATAACGGTTTCCTCATTAATCCGGTATAGCGATCCTCGAAACCCCCACCGTTCGTTGAGCCACAACTCACCATAGGCGCCAACCAACGGCGTATCGAAAGAGCTGTTCTCATAGTCGCCGACACCCCAAAACATCAGCCCCGCTTCGCCATCAACAGGACCGATCGCATGGGCCGAGCTCCCCATCATGAGACCAAGACTCAGCACGGCCCGCGTGAGTAATTTCAAGAGATTTTTCTCCTATTTGAAGCATCAATTTTAACATCTGACCCATCGCCACCCGATCATTTACAGATGGCAACGAACGTGGCAGGTTATCGCTATGGATAGTTCCGATACGGCCCGGTTGGATCGATGGCTTTGGGCCGCGCGTTTATTCAAAACCCGGGCGGACGCGGCGCTGGCCGTGCGCGCAGGTCACGTATTGGTCAACGACCGTCGCGCGCGCCCAGCCAAAAGTCTTCGGGTGAATGACGCGCTGCGTATCAAAAAAGGTTTTTTCACTCAAAAGATCACCGTAACGAAGTTGCTCGAAAAACGGGTTTCGCCGGCGCTGGCGGGAGAGGCCTATCAGGAAGACCCGCTCAGCATCGAAAAAAGGAAGGAACAGGCAGCGGCTCTACGCCTGCAACCCCCGCCGATCCGGACGCACCGCGGCCGACCCGACAAGAAAGCGCGTCGTCAGATTGAGCGATTGCGTTACGCAGGGACAGGGAACTAATCCGATGCGTGGTGTCATTCTCGATGCGGATAGTTTCGACCGGGGCGATCTGGACCTGGCCTCACTGACAGCCAGCGTAGATCACTGGGAAATACATCGCGCTACGCACAAGACCGAGACCTTACAACGCATCGCTGGCTTTGATGTGATCGTGACCAATAAAGTGGTCATCAACAGCGAGGCGATGGCGAGCCCGGGGCTTCAGTTAATCGTGGTGGCGGCAACCGGCACCAACAATATTGATCTCGAATCGGCGAAAGCGCGCGGTGTCCACGTGTGCAACGTCAGAGATTACGCGTCCGGCGCTGTGAGCCAGCACGTCTTTTCCCTGATCCTGGCTCTGACTACGAGACTTCACGATTACGCGGTCGCCGTGCGCGAGGGGCGCTGGCAAAAAAGCGACGTGTTCTGCCTTTTGGATCATCCCATTGGGGAGCTTGAGGGTTTGACCCTTGGCATCATCGGCCACGGGAATTTGGGTCAGCGCGTGGCAACCATTGCTCAGGGTTTTGGCATGGAGGTGCTGATCAGCGCTCGCCCGGGACGCTCTGAAATCCCATCAGGCCGTGTGCCCCTGAAGGTTCTTGTTGAACAATCCGATGTCATTTCACTGCACTGCCCGCTCAACGAACACACCAAAGACCTGATCTCGGCTCCCCAACTGCGCGCGATGAAATCGACTGCGCTGCTGATTAACACAGCGCGAGGGGGGATCATTAACGAGCACGATCTCGCCGATGCGCTGCGGGCGGGCGACATCGCTGGCGCTGGAATTGATGTGTTGACCCAAGAACCGCCACCGGCGAACCATCCGCTGTTGGCTAACGATATTCCAAATTTGATAGTCAGCCCGCATAACGCCTGGGGATCGGTCGCAGCGCGACAACGACTTGCCAACGAGATCGCGAGGCTCATTACGGCGTTTCGCACAGGCCATCCGGCAAACCTTTGCCTCCCCTAGAGCGTTGGGCATCGACACACCACTCGCCCTATACGTCCACCTGCCGTGGTGCGAGCGAAAGTGCCCTTACTGTGACTTCAACTCGCATCCGTTGCGCGGGGAATTACCAGCGGAGGAATACACGAAGGCGCTTCTCAGCGATCTTCATCACGCCTTGCCGCTTACCGACCGACGGGTATTTGACGCTGTGTTTTTCGGGGGTGGCACACCCAGCCTTTTCCCAGCGGATAGCATCAAGACCCTGCTTGAGAGCCTGACGAGCGCCAAACGCCTTGCCGACCAAGCCGAAATCACGCTCGAGGCCAATCCCGGGTCGGCAGAGGCCGGGCGGTTTTCCGGATACCGGGATGCCGGTGTGAACCGGCTCTCGATTGGGGTTCAAAGTTTTAACGATGAGCATCTTTCTTTGCTCGGGCGGATTCACAGCGCCGATCAGGCACACCGGGCCTGCCGGGCGGCTCACGAGGCTGGATTTGATAATTTCAATATCGATCTCATGTTCGGCCTGCCGACACAAACTCCAGATGAGGCCATAGACGATCTCGACGCCGCGATCAGTGAGCGCCCTACTCACCTGTCGCTCTATCAGCTCACGATCGAACCCAATACCGCATTCGCGGCAGAACCACCGGAGCTGCCGTCTGACGACGCGTCATGGGATATCCGGTGCGCCGTGCAAGAGCGTGCGCAGGCGGCAGGATTTCAGCACTACGAGGTCTCGGCCTTCGCACGGCCGGGCAGAGAGTGTCATCACAATCTTAATTACTGGCAGTTCGGCGACTACCTGGGTATCGGTGCCGGTGCGCACAGCAAGCTCACGCTTGGATCCGGTATTCATCGATGGCATCGTCCACGTCATCCCAAGGCCTACTTCGAAAGCATGGCCCAACCCAGCACTCCCCAGATCGGCTGCGCTCTGGAGACGGCTGATCAGACCTTCGAGTTTTTGCTGAATGCCTTGCGGCTGAAAGAGGGCTTTCACCCGAATTTATTCAGAGAGCGCACCGGCATGGACTGGCCCTTTGAATCAGATGAGGTTCAGGGCGCCATATCGGACGGGCTGCTGCATTGCTCGAGCGAGCAGATCCGCACGACGGCGCTCGGCTGGCGCTTTCTGGATGAATTGCTCCAAAGATTTCTAAAACCCTGACTAGGCCTCGCCCACACAGATTCGAAAAAGATCAGCGATTGGAGCGGTTGAACCACACGCGGGTATGATTGGCGCTCCTGGGCGAGGGCGTGTTTCAACCCGGCGTCCCGCCTGCTCAGCAACCGGTCACATCGATGCTCTGGATCAAATCGCTTCATATCATTTTCATGGTGACCTGGTTCGCCGGACTCTTTTACTTGCCTCGCCTGTTCGTCTATCACGCCATGACCGATCACGAGGAGAGCAAAGCCCAATTTCGCATCATGGAGCGCAAGCTGTATTACGGCATTACAACGCCTGGCGGTGTCCTCACGATCGTGTTCGGCGCGTGGCTCTGGTTAGGCTATGGCCTGGGCTCCGGCGCCCTGTGGCTGAAGATCAAGCTGGCGTTGGTGGTCGTGCTGGTGATCTACCACTTGTGGTGTGGGCACCTGGTCAAACAATTCAAAGAAGAACGCAACGCACACGGCCACGTCTTTTATCGCTGGTTTAATGAATTCCCAGTTCTCATCCTGATCGCGGCGGTTTTGCTGGTCGTACTCAAGCCCATCTGATCGGGCGAGCGCTGTGTTTCAGATCGTGCTCTATCAGCCGGAGATTCCACCGAACACCGGCAATATCATTCGGCTTTGCGCCAACACCGGCTGCTCGCTTCATCTGATTGAGCCTCTCGGATTCTCACTCGACGCGCGTGAATTAAAACGGGCCGGGCTGGATTACGCAAAAGAGGTGTCCGTAATACGCCATCAGCATTTTCGCGATTTCTTTCAGCAAGCTGATTCACAGCGGGTGTTTATGTTCTCCACAAAACACCGAAGCGCCTACAGCCACAGCCGGTACCAATCTGGCGACGCGCTGGTTTTTGGTCCGGAGACTCGGGGACTGCCCGACGACATACTCAACATGGTTGGCCCAGAGCAGCGCGTGACGATCCCGATGCGCCCTTCCAGCCGAAGCCTCAATTTGTCGAACGCGGTCGCTATTGGCGTGTACGAAGCCTGGCGCCAGTGCGCGTTCGAAGGTGCCGCAGAATCCTTCGACTAATCCTTCAACTAAAGGTCGATCGTAGCGATCTTAAGGCCTGACAGTTTCAGGGCAGCGGCCACGACCGGTAGCTCCTCTGGAAACACCTCCACCTTAACCCCCACATAAATAGCTCCGAGCGAGTCGACCTGCACACGCTGCGAAGGCCGTTTCGCCCCTAGTGATTCGAGTGCGCGATTCAGGACCGCTCCCGTCTCGCCTTTTACGGTATCGCAAAAATACAACTGATTCTTGCTCGAACGATAAACCGCTTCATGAATCGAAAGGCGATTGACCAACCAGGCCTCAAGGATACGGTCGCGCGAAACGCCCGGTCGCATGTTTGCGATATCCACCAGCTCCGGTCCGCGAAACTTACTATAAACTCGGTCTCCCAAATTTGCTCCCGAATACGCCAAAACCGATGTCCATCATCCAGCGCCTTGTATCGTTTGTGCGCACGGCTTGCGAAAACCGTGCGGTGCCGCCAGTCGCCCGACTGTACCGGCCAAATGAAAATATACCGGATCGACAGGACAAGAAATTTGGCGTGCTGATGCTCAGCGACGGCAGCTGCGGGTTTTTCTACGCCGGGTTTGACGACACCAAGACGGCGCTTCGAACCATGGATCTGAAAGCCTTCGAAGGTGTCGACACCATCTCACTCATCGGCCAGTGCCTGAGCGACGAGCCACTCCAAAGAGCGCTTGGTTTCGGCGCCCTTAACGCTGTCAGTCAGCATCTGTGGCGGTCCGCCGGATTGAAGTTGGACCAGGCCACTGATCCCGTCGGCCATCTGGACGTGGGAAAAGCCGCCCACGTGGGTATGGTGGGATTTTTCCCGCCGCTGGTCAAACGATTCGCGGGGGCAACAACCCGCCTAACGGTGATTGAGAAAGATCCGGAATTGCTCACTCGCACAGGCGCGTTCAAGATGAGCGCCGATGTCGCCGCGCTCGCCGATTGCGATCGTGTCCTGATCACCGGGTCGACCCTGATCAACCACACGCTGGATGACGTCCTTGATCAGTGCAGCCCGCAGGCGCAGGTCGCGCTTATCGGGCCGACGGCCTCATGTCTTCCCGACCCGCTTTTTGAGCGAGGCATTAATGTGATCGGCAGTATCACTGTCAGCGACAGCACGCTACTAGATAAGTTACTGACGAGCGGACAGCCATGGGATGCGGCGACAATGAAGTACTGCCTTCGATCGGATGCGTATCCCGGCAGCCACTCGCTTTTGAGTCAATCGTGTACTTGAGGACCGCGGTTCACCAAAAGCCGGTCAAGCCGGATCGATATAATCACGTGTGATGCTCAGTCTCAACGGAATGCTTCTCGGATTGGCAATGGCCATCGCCCCGTCGGCGCTACTGGCGAGCGATCTCGTTGCGGCTCACGATCTCAAGGCCGATGCTATTGAGGCATCTGGCAAAGGGCTGCCCATCCTGCTGCTCTACACCGCCAGCTACTGTCATTACTGCGCATCTGTGAAGGCCGAGGTGTACTACCCCATGAATGCTGATCCCGCGTACCAGACCCGCGTGCTGTTACGGGAAGTGGAGATTGACAGTGCCGGGTCTATTCGCGGATTTGACGGCGAGTCATTTAGTCATCATGAATTTGCTAAAGCTCGCGGAATTACGATCGTGCCGACTCTTGAAATCGTGGATGAAAGAGGGGCGGCTCTGGTAGCACCGTTAATCGGTTCGGGCGTCCCAGATTTTTACGGCTTCTATGTTGATCAAGGGATAGACAAAGCGCTTCTTAAGATCAACACCAGAAAAGACGCCTCATGACTGTCTCTTCAAAGCCAGGCGATCTCGATCTCGGACAGCAAAAAGTCCTGCCCGAGTGGATTGACTACAACGGTCACATGAACGTGGCCTACTACGTTCTTGCTTTTGATCAAGGCGTTGATGCGCTGATGCACCGAATGGGCATCACGCCAGAATATCTCGACCAGGAAAAATGCTCGACATTCACGCTTGAGATGCACATCAACTATCTGCAGG
>JAYNKS010000072.1:0-2471 GCA_038111345.1 Gammaproteobacteria bacterium
CGATAAGCGCTCGCGAGGCTTCCCTTCCGCCGGGGCTGACAAAGTGGCGCCCATAGGCGAGTTCGTATTTCTGAATGGAATCGCGACTGTACTGACCCGAATCCCGGTCAACCTTGGGGTAGGTAGTCGAGCTATTTGATTCGACCATGCTCTACTGCGCGCAGAAGTCTGTGTTTGTCATTGTCTGGGCAGCAAATTTTCGGGGTCGTAAAGACCAACACAACCTACCGCCTCCACTCGCACGGGAAACGGCTCGTCAAAATATTCAATGACCAATTCCTGCCCTTGTTTGGCATATGATGCGGGCAGGTAACCCAACGCGATGTTTTTGCCGATAGAGGGACCAAAGGCAATACTGGTAGTGAAGGATCGCCTACCGATTTCGTCTAAGAGGACCTCACCGGTGGCCGGATCTACGATAGGACAGGTACCCAAGGGGTAACGGGAGACGCCGTTGCTGTCCCGATTATCGGTCATCACGAGCGTGCAGAGATAGGCCGGTTGTGCATCCCGCGCTCGCTGCTCAAGGTAGGCCTGTTTGCCGTGGAAATCGGCACCCTTCACCGTCGGTCGTGCAAGACCCGCCTCGATCAGGTTGTAGTCCGTTAGGAGGTCCGCATTTTGCAGTCGGAAACTCTTTTCAAGGCGCCGTGAGTTGGCATAGGTCTCTACACCGATCGGCGTAGCTCCCTGAGCGAATACCAAGTCCCAAAGCGAAAGGCCGAAGCTGAACGGCACATGAAGCTCCCAGCCGGATTCACCCACGTAGGAAATCCTAAAGGCAAGCACAGGGATGCCTTGCACCGTGATTTCTTTGGTGGTGGCGAAGGGGAACTGTGATGGTTCCAGCTCCTCCGGTTGGTCAGCTATCGCCTGCAGGATAGTGCGGGCGTTTGGACCCCATAATCCGAGACAGGCAATATGATCGCTTCGATCTTCAATGAAGACATCCCACCCGCGATCCTCCGCCATGCGCTTCAGCCAAACGGAATCGCGATGTCCCGCATCCGCGCCATCGATGATTCTGAACCGATGTTCGCCGAGACGAAGCACGGTGAGGTCTGCCCGCACCCCGCCTTTTTGATCCAGAAAATGGGTGTAGATGCCTTTTCCTATCTGCGTGTTGCCGGCTACCTTGGCTACGCAGGCGTATTCCATCAGCGTGGCGGCATCCTTACCGGTTATGTCGTAGACGGCAAAATGGGAGAGATTGATCATTCCCGCACCGTCTGACATGGCAAGATGTTCCGCGTTGGAGACACGCCAGAAATGCCGATTGTCCCATTCATTCTCGCGAACGGGCACACGATCAGCATATTTTTCGAGCAGATGCTCGTTTGCCGCATAGCCGTGCGCTCGTTCCCAGCCAGCGAGCTCCATAAAGTATCCACCCAATTCCTGTTCCCGCTGCCAGAACGGGCTGCGTCGCAGGTTACGACCTTCGGTATAGGGTTCTCGGTTATGAACCGCCGGGTTATAGATCTTGAATGCGCTTTCATAGCATCGGCCGCGGATATATTCAGGCGTTTTCTGTAGCGGATAGTAACGAGCGATATCAATACTGTGGATATCGAGATCGGTGGTGCCGTCGGTCATTATGTCTACGAGCACCTTGGCGATTCCTGGCGCATCCTTGACCCAGACTGCCTCGGCATACCAGAGCCCTCGAGTATTCGGCGACTCACCAACTGAAGGACCACCATCTGCCGTCACCTGAAGAAGCCCATTAAACGAATGGCGCTCGTTCCATCCGAGCTCCCCGAGGATCGGCGTGAGTTCCATGGCCCGCTCCAACGGTTCCATAATCTGTTCCATCTCGAGATCACGCTGGGATGGTGACCAGTGGGATTCACCTTTTTCAAGCAGATCCTTGGGATGAACCAGTCGGGGATCCTTTTCTTCGTAGTATCCCCATTCGATCTGACCACCCTCGGCGGTTGTTGGGTCCCCCGTGTCCCGCAAGTAGGCAGAGTTACCCTGATCGCGTAGCAGAGGGTAGCCGATCTCCTTGCCGGTGCCGGCAAATTCCTCATACGGACCAAAAAAGCACAGCGGGTGGTCAACCGGCATGATCGGCAGATCCTCGCCGGCCATCTGGGCCACAAGTCGACCCCACAGGCCCGCACAGACAACGACCGTCTCCGCATGGATCGTGCCGCGGCTGGTATGGACGGCTCGGATACGACCTTCACTGATTTCAAATCCGGTGGCCGATGTATTCTGGAATACCTGTAACTCGCCCGTGGCTTCGGCCTGATCAACCAGTTTGCCCGCGACCGTTTGCGAGCGTGGGATAACAAGGCCCGCATCCGGATCCCACATAGCCCCCTGAATCATATGCTCTTCTATTAAGGGCAACTTCTCCTTGGTCTCCTGCGGGCTGATCATCCGGACATTCGTGCCGAAAGATCGGCCGGAGGACACTTTTCATTTCAGCTCGGCCATCCGATCGTCGTCGTCATGTCGAGCGA
>JAYNKS010000072.1:2481-8528 GCA_038111345.1 Gammaproteobacteria bacterium
ACGCTGTACCGGGTGGTATAGCAGGTGAATTGATCATGCGCGGTCATGTAACAGAAGTCCGACGCGTGCGAGGTGGATCCAATGTCGGTGGGGACAGACGACTTATCGATCCCAACAATATTTTTCCAGCCGGCTGCAATGAGATGATGCGCGACAGATGCTCCAACGATGCCGCCAAGCCCGACAATCACGACGTTCGCTTTATCCGGAAAACCCGCCATGAATAACTCCTCGATGTGTGTTCGCTGTTGGTTAGCGCATCGAGCGCTAAGCGCTCGAGAGGCACAGATACAGAAAAATTTGGCTCGAATCTTAGCAGTGAAGGGTACGCGCCTGATTCATGAAAAATCAACCGGATCCGGGGCGCTTGGATACGCCCGGGCGGCTTCAGTGAGGCGTCACGCGCGCTCAGGACGTTAGGGTCATGACCGCAAGCCCCGTAGCCACGGCGAGCGCCGCGCTCAAGCGATAGACCAAGTGGCGTTCCTTGAGCATAAATGCCCCCATTAGGACGGCAAAGACGACGCTGGTTTCCCGAAGGGCCGATACAAGAGCCATCGGATACATACTCATGGCGAAGATAACCAACCCGTAGGCCGCTGCCGAGACGATTCCACTTAGCCAGAGGCCTCGCCAGTTCTGGGTGTAGTAGCGTCGCCAGGTTGACCGCCTCACCCAAAGGGCGAACGGGCAGAAGGTAATAGCCTCCAGCGCAAAGAGCCATAGGATATAACTGAGCTTAGCTCCCGATTCCCGAACGCCTAACCCGTCAGCCAGCGTATAGGCGGTGATCCACACGGCTGTGCCCAGTCCGAAGAACATCGGGCGATACGTCTGGCGCTGTGGCCATCCCTTTTCAAAACTCAGACTGATAATCCCAAGGCTGGCGATTATTAATCCCGTGATGGCTGTGATTGAGAAATGCTCTCCGGCGATCCATGCGCCTGATAACGCGATCATCAATGGCGCGCTGCCGCGGGCGAGGGGGTACACCACCCCCAGATCCCCATGCTGATAGCCCTTCACCAAAAAGAAGTAATACCCCCAATGAAGCATGGCAGAGAGCGCAAGAAAGGGCCAGGAGGCGCTATCGGGCAACGGGACAAACGGGAGCAGGCAAAGGGCGATCAGCCCCGAGCAGCCGTGCATGAGCGCAACGCTTAATAGCTTGTCTTGCCCAGATTTAACGAAGGCGTTCCAGGATGCATGTAGGAGAGCCGCACCCAGAACCAACACCAAAAACGAGAGCGTCAAACAGAAAAACCCGGTTTACGCGCACGTCCGTGCGCAAGGCTTGAGAAGAACATTACTGCGCATTGGATCCGGGCAGGGTGAATCGAATGCCGAGCGATTTTCGGAAGATCGCGACCACCATGAGCGCTGTCGTAGTCATTAGACTGATCTGAAACGCGGAGTTGGCAACGGTCCATTCCGGTATCGCCGGGATGATGATGACTGAGCTCACAAAGCTGTTTATGAAAATTAACCGCGATTCAGTTTCCGGAAAGTTCCAGGCTTTTATAAACGTTGGAACAGAGGCAAGCGTATTGGCCGCACTGGCCAACAGCACGGCGAGAAGAGGCGAATCGGCCAGCTGCCAAAAGACCAGCGCAGCAACCGATAGCGCGCCGCAAAACCAGTCAAAGGCATTAAGGCGCCAGTAACTGTTTTTATTGACAAAAGAAGCGAAGAAAACCGTAGCCGGGACAATGCCCCCGACGATGACCCGAACCGACGCCCAGATATCTGCACCCGCCGAGAAGGCGGCGCCTAGACTGATTAGCGGCGCCAATGCCCAGAGCGACCATGAGACCCGGTTGGGTTTTGTTTTGCCCATCAAGGTGTCTTTTAGGTAGTCATACCCGCCCCACAGCATCAGTACGGCGCTGGCAAGAACCAACCATTGAGCGAGAGTGAGCAAATGACGATTTCCAGGCGTGGTAAGCGCGGGCGATTAGATCGGCCGGCTTGCGGGGCATACGGCAGCAGTTTACGGAAGTGATCGCCCTCACTGGAAGGCCTGAAGAGAAAAGAAACCAAAAGCAAATCGATGCCTCGATGGGGACAGGCGCCTTGCTGGCTTCACTTGGGGGCGCTAAAAATGATTCGAGGAAATGAGGGCCGGTAGGACACGCGGAACACCTGCGGATCAGTAAGTCGATAAAATGCAAGATATGCATATCAAGGCGACTTTTTTTGCATTTGAAAAGCCACTTTAGGTATTTAATACTCGTTTTAGTTGCCTCTTTCTACATTTTTTGGAATTGAGGCGACACCCGATTGGAAGCTGAAGGAACCGTGAAAGGAGGATCCCATGCAAATTTTTAAGAAAACCGCGCTCGCGGCTGCGCTAGTGGTGGGCACCACGACTGCAAGCTACGCTGAGCAAGTCAATATCGGCGATCCCGGCTGGACGGGCGCCACCGCGATCGCGCATTTACTGGCGGCGGTTGTGACCGACAAGATGGGTGGTGAAGCCAACATTGTTCCGGGAAACAACACCTCAATCTACGCCGCGATTGATCGAAGCAAAGGCGAGATCGAAGTGCACCCGGATATCTGGTTGCCCAACCAAGAGGCCTACACCAATGATCTTGTCCCCAAAGGCACGCTTAAATTAAGCAAAAAACCTTACGAGGGAAATCAGGGCTACTGCGTCTCTCAGGCATTCGCCAAGAAAATGAATATCACGTCGATCTTTGATCTCGGCCGACCTGAAGTGGTGAAGGCCATGGATAGCGATGGCAATGGCAAAGGCGAATTCTGGATTGGCGCGGATGGCTGGGCCTCTGCTAACGTTAACCAAGTCAAACTGCGCGATTACAAACTGTACGACTCTGGCATTGAGCCGATTCGCGCGGCGGAAGCCGTCAAGAACGCCCGAGTTCTCGATTCCATCAAAAAGGGCGAGGGCTATGCGTTTTACTGCTATAAGCCACACGCGATCTGGGGTATGGCAGACATCGTGATGCTGAGTGAGCCGACGTATGATCCGGCTAAGTACAAAATGATTCAGCCGAAAGCGGATCCGGACTGGTACACCAAATCCTATGTCGCCTCAAAGGATGCCCTGAAGCAGATTCAGATTGGCTGGGGCACCTCACTCGAAGCTAAATCACCGGCCATTGTGGAGTTCTTCAACAACTTCCAGCTGACGTCCGACGACGTGTCCTGGCTTGCCTACGAGGTATCGGTAAACAAGCGAGACCCGGGAGAAGTTGCTCGAGACTGGATGGGCAAAAACGCCAAGACGGTTGACGGCTGGCTGGGTCTGTAATCGAGCAGGTCCTATAATGAAACCGGCGCTACGGCGCCGGTTTTTTTTCGCAAGTTATGTCTGAACCCGAATCTGGAAGCTTCATAGAGATTCAGAAGGTCTCGAAGATCTTCGGCAATGCGTCACCCGAAGTGCTGGAGGCCATCGCCGATAACCGAGTCTCCAAACAGGAAGCGCTCGAAAAATACAACGCCGTCATCGGCGTTCTTGACGTTTCATTCGACGTCAACCCGGGCGAGATCTTCTGCGTTATGGGTTTGTCGGGCAGCGGTAAGTCGACGCTGGTCCGGCACATCAACCGATTGCTCGAACCGACCTTGGGAAAAATCCTGATCGATGGGCAGGATGTTATGGCGCTTGAGAAAGAAGCGCTCCAGGCCTTTCGAAACAAAAAAATCGGCATGGTTTTTCAAAACTTCGCGCTGATGCCTCATCGTTCCGTGATTGATAATATTGCGCTGCCGTTGGAGATTCGCGGCGTGAACAAAAATCAACGATATCGGCGAGCCGAAGAGATTCTGAATATTGTTGAACTGACAGGATGGGGCAGTAAGTACGCCCACGAACTGTCTGGCGGCATGCAGCAGCGAGTGGGGCTAGCCCGAGCATTAGCGGCCGATCCGGAAATTCTCCTGATGGATGAGCCTTTCAGCGCGCTGGACCCGCTGATCAGGCGTCAACTGCAGGCGGAATTCATTAAGTTATCCCGACAGTTGAAGAAGACGACCGTCTTCATCACGCATGATCTGGATGAAGCCGTGAAGGTGGGCCATCGGATTGCCATTATGCGTGACGGCAAGGTTATTCAAGTCGGTACCCCTGAAGAAATCATTATGAATCCTGCGAACGATTACGTAGCCGATTTCGTGAAGGGCATTAGCCGGCTTGAAGTGGTGAAAGCCCGCTCGATAATGGCGCCGCTTCAAGAGTTTGAGCGGGCGCATGGCTCGGTGGGGGAACACGCCCTGCGGATTAGTGGCGAGGTGACTCTCAGCGTACTGGTTGAAAAACTCGTCACGAGCGAGCAACCGATCTTAATAGAGGATCATGATCATTCCGTCCTTGGAGTGGTGACTCAGAACGCATTACTGCAATCGATAGTGGAGCACCGCGATGAGTGATAGCGGGGTTATCAATGATCAGCAGATACGCGATTTTGTTAAAAGTAATCCGGATTATTACGTCAAGGAATTTGCCCGAATCAATAACAGCACGCGATTTGTTTTTTCATTAAATTGGGCTGCGTTTTTTCTCGGCACGCTATGGTTCGGTATTCGTAATATCTGGAACTGGGCTCTTGCGTTTTTGCTTATTGAGACCTTCGCCGTGGTTCAGGTGGTGCGAGGATTGTTTGGCAACATCAGCGCTGACGCCTACAAGAAGATTGATCAGATTCAATCGACCATTGATTTCAGGCAAAAACAACTGCAGGCAGCGATCGAGTCCAATTCAGATAAAGTGGATGTCTTCAAGCGGACCATCAAGTCGTTGGAAGACTCCATCGCGGGGTACGCGGCCGAGGCACAGCGAGTTGAGGAGATGGGCTTTTGGATCGCTGTTTTCGGAATCATGTTGTTTCTCGCCATGCGCCTGTTCCAGGCCGTGATGGCCAATGCGATCCTTGAAAAGCGTTTTTCCGAGTGGTTGTCGGATCGCTCGGTTCGCTCTGGGATGCGCCCAGCTGACGTCGTCCTGACGACCGGGTTTGCCTTTACGGTGATGCTGTTGTCTACGATTCACTACAGCTTCCCAAACATGGTTGCGCTTTTCGCTGATTTTCCTACCCACCCCGATATTCGCCTGCTGTCGATCGATGGGGTGGAAAAGACGTTTGACTACGCAGTGATTAAAGGCGATGCACTTTTCACCGCTATCACGATTGGCATTCGAAGCGTGCTCGACTCTCTTGAGATGCTTTTTGTCAGAACGCCATGGATCGTGGTCATTAGTGCCATCGCGGTTATGACCGGTTTGTCAGCCGGTCCTCGAGCCGCGATCTACTCGGTTGCGTTTCTGGCCTACATGGGATTGCTTGGATTCTGGGTAAAGGCGATGACGACACTGGCGCTGCTCGGGACGGCAGCTATTCTGAGCATTACGATCGGTATCCCGCTCGGTATCTACTGCTCGACGCGTCCGCGTTTTTATGCCTTCATCCGCCCGATCATGGACTTTATGCAGACCATGCCTGCATTTGTATTCATGATTCCGGTGATCGCCTTTTTCGGCACGGGCAAAGTGGCCGCCGTCATCATCACCATGATTTTTGGCGGTACGCCAGTTGTTCGTTTAACCGTGCTGGGCCTTAAAGGCGTGCCCGAGACGATCCGTGAGGCGGCTATCGCTTACGGGGCGTCTAAATGGTATCTGTTGACGAAGGTGGACTTACCGCTTGCCATGCCTACGATTCTTGCCGGGGTGAATCAGACCGTAATGCTTAGTCTGGCGATGGTCGTGGTGGCCTCCCTGATCGGCGCGAAAGGGTTGGGGCAGGATGTGCTCGAAGCGCTGCAGTACGCCAACGTGGGTCAGGGCATCCTCGCGGGAATTGCCATTCTATTCTGCGCATTGATTCTGGATCGAGTAATCCAGGGCAAGAAGCGGGTCTAGTTAAGCGTGCTATGCCTAAAGGGTCGTGATGCGCCAGCTCAGCTATAGGCGAATCGGAAGTGGACCGCCGCTGATGCTGGTCCACGGCTATCTGGGCGGGCAGTTCATGTGGGAATTCCAAGAGCCCCTGTGTGATGCTTTTGATCTGATCATGCCTTCG
>JAYNKS010000073.1:0-242 GCA_038111345.1 Gammaproteobacteria bacterium
GGTCAAGGGCGCGGGGCGTCGGGTCTTTCGGATGGTCATGCCAAAGATCACAAGCGCGACCAGCAGGATAAGGAATGGGCCGACCCAGAGAAGCCAGGTCTTCGACTTAAAGGGAGGTCGGTACAGTACAAAGTCACCGTAGCGCTCGACCATGTAGCTGATGATTTGGGCGTCAGATGCACCGGCGACAATCATCGCGTGAGTTTTTGCTCTGAGATCTCTCGCCAAATCAGCATTTGAAT
>JAYNKS010000073.1:252-8437 GCA_038111345.1 Gammaproteobacteria bacterium
TGGTTCTGACACACGAGACAGCGCAGCTCAGCAATCATGCGCTGATATCTTTTTTCCTGCGCCTCGTTCTGGAATAGGTAGGTTTCTATTGCGCCAAAGCTGGGGATTATCCAGGCGCTGGCTAGAAAGAGAACGATGGCGAGGGCCGGTCTGCGCACAACCTAAGCCCGTGCTTGCGCTGCGCCATCTGCTGGCACGGGGCGCGTCCGCTCCGCTAAGCGTCGGTAACGTCGGTCCGAGCAGGAGAGGATGCCGCCCACGATCATAATCAGGCCCCCGTACCATATCCACCGGACAAAGGGCTTATAGTAAAGGCGCACGGCCCAACTCTTGCCGTCTTCGAGTGGCTCGCCAAGAGCCACGTAAAGATCCCGGGTAAGTCCCGGATCAATAGCCGCTTCGGTCATGGGCATCTGTTGGACAAGGTAGATGCGCTTCTCGGGAGTCAGGGACAGAATCTCAGCATTTTTCCTTAGCACGGTGATGCGACCGGTATCCGAGAGGTAGTTAGGACCCTTTTTTTCCGTGATGCCGTCGAATCGAAAGGTGTAGCCTGCTATCTCATGCACATCGCCGGGCGCCATGCGAATGTCTTTTTCAATTGAATAAATAGAAGTGAAGGTCACACCGATGATGAAGACTCCAAGACCCATATGTGCGAGTGTCATGCCCCAGACGGAACCCGGGGTTTGACCAAGCGAGGTTATACGCTGACCGGCTCGGGTTCGGCTCCAGATCCCCGAAAGAGCGCTCGTTATTGTCCACAACCCGAGTGAGCCGCCTAGCGCGGCCCCCACGTGATAGTTCTCCATAAGTAGCGGCCAGGCGAAGCCGAACACCAAAGCCAGGCTCAGGCCAAGCCATAGCGGCTTGAAGGCCCTGGATAGTTGATCCTTTTTCCAGCGAAGCATCGATCCGATGCCCAGAAGCACCGCAAGAGGAGCGGTCAGCGGGATGAATACCGCATTGAAGTAAGGTGGTCCTACCGAGATCTTACCCAGTCCGAGCGCGTCGATGACCAATGGGTAGAGCGTGCCGAGCAGAATGGTTGCCGCTGAGACCACCAGCAAGACGTTATTTAGCAGAATCCCCGCCTCTCTTGACACAATATTGAATCCGCCACTGCTTCTGACAGCCGGTGCGCGTAACGCATAAAGCGCAAGCGACCCGCCTACGACGAGGCCGAGAAAAATCAGAATGTAAAGGCCTCGAGTGGGATCGGTGGCAAAGGCATGAACGGAGGTCAGCACGCCCGATCGCACGAGAAAGGTGCCGAGGAGGGAAAGTGAGAATGCGAAGACTGCAAGCAGCACAGTCCAGGCTTTGAACACCCCGCGTTTCTCCGTAGCGGCCAGCGAATGAATAAGAGCCGTGCCGACAAGCCAGGGCATAAACGAGGCGTTTTCAACCGGATCCCAGAACCACCAGCCTCCCCAGCCGAGCTCGTAGTACGCCCACCAGCTCCCCAGTGCAATTCCAGCGGTCAAAAATATCCACGCTGAGATGGTCCACGGCCTGGACCATCGTGCCCAGGCTGAATCCAGTCGCCCGCCCAAGAGCGCCGCGATGGCAAAGGCGAAAGCAACTGAAAAGCCCACGTAGCCCATGTACAGCATCGGCGGATGAATGGCGAGACCCGGATCCTGCAGTAAGGGGTTGAGATCTCGGCCATCGACCGGAATAGGAAATAGCCGTTCAAAGGGGTTGGATGTGAGCAGTATGAATAGCAAAAATCCAACGCTGATTAATCCCATCACGCCCAGAACGCGCGCGACCATTCGCTGTGGAACGCTTCTACTGAATACGGCGACGGCGCCTGACCAGACGGCCAAAATCAGCGCCCAGAGCAGTAAGGAACCCTCGTGAGCGCCCCAAACGCCGGATATGAGATAGATGAGTGGGAGTTTCGAATTGGAGTTCTGCGCCACGTATGCGACGCTGAAATCGTGGCCGAGAAACGCTATGGTCAGGCAGGCATAGGCGATGGCGACCAGAGCGAGTTGGGCAAGGGCCGCTGGACGGGCGATAGCCATCCACGCGGTATGGTTACGCGCCGCGCCGACGATAGGCAGCGTACCCTGAATCACAGCAACCAGGAGCGCGATAATGAGGGCGAAGAGTCCAATCTCTGGGGTCATTGGACGCCCATGGCTTTCGCCTTTTCTAGTGCGTCCGCGACTTCCGGCGGCATATAGGTCTCATCGTGTTTGGCGAGCACCTGTGTTGCGGTAAACAATCCGCTGTCGTCTACGCTGCCCTGCGCCACAATGCCTTGCCCCTCCCGAAATAGATCAGGCAGGATACCCGAAAAAACCACGGTGACCGATTGCGCCGTGTCGGTGAGATCAAAGCGAATGTCGAGACTCTGATCGCCTCGTTCGACGCTCCCATCCACCACCATTCCACCGAGCCGAAAGGGTGTGCCGACAGGCGCTTCACCGGAGCGAACCTGCGACGGGCTAAAGAAGAGATTGATGTTTTCCTGAAGCGCCATCAGGGCGAGGCTGGCTGCGATCCCTACGCCGACCACCAACAGGCTCACCAGCACTAATCGTTGACGTCGTCTTGGGGTCATGATGCGTCCGTAGTTTCGCGTTGTCTGACCAAACCGGTTAGTTGCGCCTTCAGATCCTTGTGACGCCGAATTGGCATGAGTACGCTCATGACCAGAGCGAGGAGAGTAATAGCGTATGCCGGCCAGACATACCACGCGTAGCCACCCATCGCGAGAAATTCACTCATGATCGGTGTCCAACAAGATCACTCACCCAGGCGGTGCGACGCTCGCTTTCGAGTATCTCGGAGCGAATCCTGGTCAACAGGGCCCAGCCATAATGGAACTGAAACGCCAGCGCCATCATCAAGAGCGGGACCAGCATGCTAACTGCAATTGACGGCTGGTCAAATTTTGTCACCGTCGGGCCCTGATGAAGGGTATTCCACCACTCGACAGAAAAGTGAATGATAGGCAAGTTAATCACGCCTACGACGGCGAGTATGGCTCCCGCCCTCGAGGCGGTTCGGCGGTCATCAAAAGAGGACACTAAAGCCATGTAACCCAGATAAAGAAAAAGCAGAATCAATTCGGATGTCAATCGAGCGTCCCAGACCCACCAGGTGCCCCACATCGGTTTTCCCCAAAGAGAGCCTGTCACCAGCGCCAAGAAGGTGTACACGGCCCCGATTGGCGCACTGGCGCGAGCCACGATGTCCGCGAGCTTCATTCGCCAGATCAGATGAATGGCGCTTGAGATTGCCATCACGGCATAAACGAACATCGAAAGCCAGGCTGCGGGTACGTGGATATAGATGATTCGGTAACTCTCCCCCTGCTGGTAATCCGTTGGCGCCAGAAAAAGACCGCCGGTGAGCCCACCCGCGAAAAGAAGCAGGCAGATACCCGCGAGCCAGGGCGCCAGTCGACCGGCCAGTGCATACACACTGGGCGGCGATCCGAGCTGATGGAAGCGCCTACGCCATGGGGTTGCCTTGGTCTGGTTCATCAGGAAGCAGTAAAAGTCATCAAAGCGCGGTGGCCGACCGTTCCCAGACACCTTTGCGCATCGGATGCAGGACAAATTGGTACCATCGCGAGTTCCCGGCAAATTGTAATCGACCGACGGAGCGTGAACCATCCCTTCTTCACGCTTGGCGGGGGTCAGCCTCAAATAGAGGGCGCAATCTTTTGCTTATCAAGAACATGAAATCACCTGAAAGATTAACGCATGTTAAGTCAGCTTGATCTGAGTAACGCTGCTCGGGCCGTTAGCAGTCTGGATGAGCAAAAAGCGGTCGCGATCGACTGTCTCAGTCGCGCGGAGTGCGAGGAGTGTATTGAACTCGCTGAATCGCTCCCTTATCGGCGGGCGAGGCCGGTGACCGGTCAGTCCACGTCACCGGTTGAGCAGGACTTTGAGCTGAATTACGAGATACCTGACACCCATTTTTTCTGGACACTTACCAGGTTTATCGAACAGGCGATAGGCCCAGTCATGGCCTCTCATCGCGACCATAAGGGTTTGCCGGAAGAGCCACTAAAACTCAACGATCTCATCGTGCAGCGGTATCCGCCGGGATGCAGGGGAATTACACCTCACAGGGATCATTTGAGTTATCGACTCGTGGTGTTAATTCTGTTGCTCAGTGGAGACGGCGAATTTCGGGTGCACGCCAGCCGGGAGACGTCGGAAGGAATAGTGATTCCTTTCCAACCGGGGCAGATGCTCCTGATGGGTGCGCCGGGGTTTACGCAAGACTTCCATCGACCGTTTCATTCAGTTTGCGGTGTCTCTCAGACAAGACGAACGGTGGGTTTACGATATGACGCTCGCATTATTTGAAGGTCCGGTCGAATGAATCGAGCGCGAGCAGATACACTGGCCAATCTGATGCCAAATTAAACCGCGACGGAGCCCTCAATGACTGAGTACAACATCGAGAAAACCGAGTCCGCTTACGCGTACCCGTTGTTGATCCGGCATTTGCTCTCCCGACTAAACGCCCAGCATAGCGATCAGGAGATCGTCTATGCGAATGATCGGCGTCTAACCTATGGAGAATTTTTCGACCGGGTCGGCCGCCTCGCTAGCGCGTTGAAGCAGTGGGGTATCGGACCGGGCGACACCGTTGCGGTAATGGATTGGGACTCGCACCGCTACCTGGAATGCTTTTTTGCGGTACCGATGATCGGCGCGGTCCTGCATACGATAAACATCCGCCTGGCGCCCGAGCAGATTCTGTATACCGTGAATCATGCGAGGGACACGGTGATCCTGGTGCACGATGATTTTTCTCCGTTGCTTAGCGCTTTTGAAGGAAAGATGCCCACAGTCAAACGGACCATCCGATTGACCGATTCACCGGATCCGGCGACGCCAGACTTCCATTCCTTCGACGGTGAATACGAAGCTCTTTTGTCGCGGGCAACCGCCGATTATCAAGCCCAGGATTTTGACGAGAACATTCGGGCCACCACCTTCTATACGACGGGGACAACGGGTAACCCGAAAGGCGTCTACTTTTCGCAACGCCAGATCGTTCTGCACACGTTGGGTCTGAGCGTTGGTCTCACAAGCGCAGTGGGCCAGGGACGCCTGCACCTGGATGATGTTTATATGCCTATCACGCCAATGTTTCATGTTCATGCATGGGGTGTGCCGTATGTGGCGACCATGCTTGGTGTAAAGCAGATCTATCCGGGTCGCTACGAGCCAGAGAAGTTGCTGCGCCTGATTGAAAAGGAAAATGTCACGTTCTCGCACTGCGTGCCTACCATCCTTCATATGCTGCTTAGCGATCCAGCAGCTGAGCGCGTGGATTTGAGCCGATGGAAGGTGATCATTGGCGGCTCAGCGCTTCCACCGGCGTTGGCCAAACGGGCCAGAGATCTTGGGATCGATGTATTCGGCGGCTATGGCATGTCAGAGACCTGCCCGGTTCTGACGCTGGCCCAGGTCGATCTCGATGCGGCCTCGATGAACGATCCGGACCAGCTAGATCTTCGATGCAAGGCGGGGAGGGCGGTACCACTGGTGGATCTTCAGGTCGTTGATTCGGCCTTGAACACGCTTCCCCGCGATGGTCAAACGACCGGCGAGGTTGTGGTTAGGGCGCCTTGGCTGACCCAGGGTTATCTTGATGACCCGGAGCGCTCAGAGGAGTTGTGGGACGGCGGTTATCTTCATACGGGGGATATTGGCCATATCGATACTGCCGGATATCTGAAAGTCACCGACCGGATGAAAGACGTGATCAAAAGCGGCGGGGAGTGGATCTCCTCAATTGAGCTTGAGGACATTGCCTTGACTTGTGAGGGGGTCAGCGAGGCGGCGGCGGTCGGTGTACCCGATGCCAAATGGGGAGAACGACCCCTTGTATTGGTAGTCAGTGGCTCGGATGGACTAGACGTCGCGAAGGTGGTTTCGTTATTCGAGGCGCGGACCCAGGCGGGCCAGTTGAGTCATTGGGCGATCCCGACGGTCCAGCGCGTTGATGAGATTCCCAAGACCAGCGTGGGAAAAATAGACAAGAAAAAACTGCGCTCACAGTATGGATAATGTGGCGTGCGACGACCAATTGCCTTGACCTTGATGCAGGGGTACACTGGAGATCCTTTAGGCCAACATTTAGAAGGGGGTGATCCAATGTCTAGTGATTCAGGAATCGTCACAGTAAACTTTGGTGTCTGTACGGAGGACAGGAGCAGCCTCTTGTAGCTCTGTCTACACTCTGTCCGGTGACAGTGTTTACTGTGACAGCCAATCACGGCGCCCCGCTCTGCGGGGCGTTTTGGTTTAAGCCTTGACGATCTCCTCGATCGGCTGGCGACACTCCTCGAGAACGGCCACAAGCGCTTCACAAAACCACGTTTGCATCCTCAAGGAGACCGGCAGGGATAAATTGATCATCCCCGGTCGCGCATAGAACTGATCCTCTCTCATCATTTTCAGATACAGCAACTTGCAAAGATCATTGACTTCGGGGCGTTCGGTTGAGCGCTCATGTCAGAGAAAAATAGACGGTCAGAACCAGGCAGATCGCGACTGCGAGTGTCCCGAGGGTTCGCCAGATCGAATCGTATTGATTACCAAAAAGCTTGCTCTCTCTGAGCCACGCGGTTGATTTTTTAAATGCCACGGAGTGTTTCGATGTTCTTGATGATGTGCGGCGAGTAGGACGACGTTGAACGCGTTAGACAAGTCTAAGAGTTAAGTCATTACCTTAACCAGTATACCTACGAAAGCGCTTTAGGTTCGGATAAAGGGTGGTGGCTGATCAGCGCGAATCGAAGCGCTTGAAATGCGTGGTTGGAGCGGTTTGTTTCTGATAATCTGATTCCCAGCCGGCCTTAAGCGGACGGATTAAACCTGATCCAAAGGAGGAATCATCGTGTATCGGACATTTAGAGCGTTTGTGGGCGGCCTTATGGTTGCTTGCGTTGCCTTATTTGGCGTTGCCGCACATGCGGACAAGATCAAAGTGGCGGGAATTTACACCCAGCCCATCCAGCAAAAATGGGATGCCGCCCTGCATAAGGCCCTGGTCGCGGCCCAAGCCGCCGGCGAGATTGATTACGTGTTCTCTGAAAAAGTCGCCAACACCGACTATGTGCGCGTCATGCGTGAATACGCGGAGAGCGGCGTCGCGCTCGTGGTGGGAGAGGCTTTCGGTATTGATCCCGAGGCGCGTCAGGTGGCCGATGACTACCCGAACATTGCCTGGCTCATGGGCAGTCCTGCCAAACCCCATGGCAAAAATTTCTCCGTGTTTGATAACTACATTCACGAACCTTGCTACTTGATGGGCATCATCGCCGGGACGATGACGAAGACCAACAAGATTGGCATGGTCGGCGGTTATCCGATTGGTGAAGTAAATCGCCTGTTCCACGCATTTATGGACGGCGCCCGTTCGGTCAATCCTAAGGTGGAATTCAAAGTCTCTTTTATTGGGTCTTGGTACGACCCGCCGAAGGCTAAGGAATTCGCCTATGCGCAAGTGGAAGCCGGCGTCGATGTGCTTTATGCGGAGCGGGCAGGGGTCGTTGATGCGGCCCGCGAGAAAGGCATCATTGCGTTTGGTAACGTAAATGATATGAACAAGGAGGAGAACGGCACCGACGTCGTAGTGACGTCTGCCCTTTGGCACATGGAAAGCGCTATCAACCACGCCATCAGCCTGGTGAAGGCCGGACAATTCAAGGCTGAGGAGTACCACAACTGGACGATGATGCAAAAAGGAGGTGCCTCGCTGGCACCGTACTATGAGTTCGAGAGCAAGATTCCAGCCAGCGCAAAAGCCAAGGTAGAAGAAGTCGCCAAGCAGATCATGGCGGGACAGTTCACTGTCAACATAAACGACGATCAGCCCAAGTCGACTTTTTAAGTCGCTCAATACCAGGAACTCCAAATCTCTCATGTGCAGGTATAACTTCATCTT
The DNA here is from genome assembly GCA_038111345.1 of Gammaproteobacteria bacterium. Taxonomy (GTDB): domain Bacteria; phylum Pseudomonadota; class Gammaproteobacteria; order Arenicellales; family UBA868; genus UBA868. Next base: position 8,191 of record JAYNKS010000073.1, read on the forward strand.
TTGAATCATTTGCTATTCCTAGTCCAACATCTCCTGGAGCATTTAATGCTCCTGATATTAATGCTGCATACCCTACAGGGGGAGAATATGGTTGGAGATTTATTGCTGGTGGAATTGGAGGATTATCAATTGAACAATGTTCTGATATTACATCAGGAGTTACTATTCCTGTAACAGTTGGTGCAGGTGGAACTCACATTCTTGGATGTTATACTGAATGTTGTTCTTCAACTGCAAAACATAGTAT
>JAYNKS010000074.1:0-813 GCA_038111345.1 Gammaproteobacteria bacterium
ACACCCGCATCGGTCCGCCCCGCTGTCACCACTCTACCCTCGTGGTCGGCGACTTCACGAAGGGCTCGCTCGATTTCCTCCTGGACGGTAGGCACGCCAGCTTGAACCTGCCAGCCACAGAATCGACTGCCGTTATATTCCACCCCTAGGGCGTATCGTGTCATCGGTCAGTTCCGTCCGGGCGCAACGTGGTCACACCGAAACAGCGTAAAACGCTGATGTAGAATGCAATCATCCCTGCGGATTTTACCTTGGCCGTTCGGCTGTTTATAAATCCGCACTCGTTATTTCTGAATCCGTAAGGCAACACTCATGGCATCGCATCAATCTCCCGCAAGCCCCCTCGAATCCTATAGGAGCGGACCCGATGAGCGCGGTCACTTCGGAATCTTTGGCGGACGCTTTGTGGCAGAGACCCTGATGCCTCTGATTCTGGAACTAGAGGCGGCTTACGAGGAGGCAAAACAGTCGCCTGAATTTCAGCAGGACTTTGACTACTACGCCGCCCACTATATCGGCCGCCCCAGCCCGCTCTATTTCGCCAAGAGTCTCACTGAACGACTCGGGGGCGCGAAAATTTACTTCAAGCGCGATGAGCTCAATCACACCGGGGCCCATAAGATCAACAACACGCTGGGTCAGATCCTGCTCGCCAAACGGATGGGTAAATCACGAATCATTGCCGAGACCGGGGCTGGACAGCACGGCGTGGCTACTGCCACCGTGTGTGCACTTTTCGACCTACCTTGCGTAGTCTATATGGGCGCCACCGATATTGAGCGCCAGGCGCCGAATGTCTTTCGCATGAAGTTA
>JAYNKS010000074.1:823-4169 GCA_038111345.1 Gammaproteobacteria bacterium
ACCAGCGGAACCGGAACGCTTAAGGATGCGATGAACGACGCCCTCAGAGACTGGGTCGCGAACGTCGATAACACCTTCTACATCATCGGCACGGTCGCCGGACCCCACCCGTACCCCATGATGGTGCGGGATTTTCAGAGTGTCATTGGAAACGAAACGAAAGAGCAGATACTTACCGCCGAGGGTCGACTGCCTGATGCTCTGGTGGCGTGCATCGGCGGAGGATCCAATGCGATGGGTCTCTTCCATCCTTTTCTCGACGACCCGGTCCGCATCGTGGGCGTTGAGGCCGGCGGGCTAGGTGTCGAGACGGGGAAGCATGCCGCATCTCTGACCGGCGGGCATCCTGGTGTCTTGCATGGAAACCGGACCTACCTGCTTCAGGATCCAGATGGTCAAATCATCGACGCGCATTCCATATCTGCCGGCCTGGACTACCCCGGGATTGGGCCCGAACACGCCTGGCTGTTCGATCAAGAACGAGTGAACTATGTTTCGGTCACGGACGAGGAGGCACTCGACGCCTTCAAACTGTGTTGCGAGACAGAAGGCATTATTCCTGCCCTCGAGCCGGCACATGCATTAGCGCATGTATCCAAACTGGCGCCCCAAATGAGCCCGGACGAAATCATCGTTATGAACCTGTGCGGACGCGGCGATAAGGACATCTTCACTGTCGCTGAGGCGTTGGGGGTCAAACTGTGAGCACGGAGGCGAAAACCGATCGACTCAATAAGCGGTTTTCCGAACTGAAGGAATCGGGCCGAGCCGGTCTGGTTACCTTTATCACAGCCGGCGATCCGAGCATCGAGATCAGCCAGCAAAACCTGGATGCATTGCCGGATTCAGGAGCCGATGTTATAGAGATCGGACTGCCCTTCTCCGATCCAATGGCCGATGGACCAGCGATTCAGGCGGCGAGTTTGCGGGCGCTTTCAGCGGGCGCCTCGCTCGCCCACACACTGGAGATGGTCAAGCGATTTCGCGAAAAGGATAGTGAGACACCCATCATTCTGATGGGTTACTTCAACCCGATCTATCAATACGGATCGTCTCGCTTCGTTAACGATGCGATTTCAGTTGGGGTCGATGGCCTGATTCTGGTCGATCTTCCGCCCGAAGAGGACGACGAACTCTGTGACCCCGCCAGGACTGCAGGACTTCACTGGATCCGCCTAGTCACACCAACGACCGACCCAGAGCGACTGCGCACCGTGCTGGCCAACAGCAGTGGGTTCGTTTATTACGTCTCGATCGCAGGAATCACTGGGACCAAAGCCGCAAGCGTCGGATCTGTGTCAGATGCCGTAAGTCGCATCAAAGGCACTACGTCCCTGCCGATTGCAGTGGGCTTCGGTATTCGCACGCCTGAGCAAGTGCGCGATGTGGCAGCGGTAGCTGACGCGGTGGTCGTCGGGTCTGCGATTGTCGAGAAGATCGAACAACATGCAGCGGGTGACCACCCTGATTCAGAGAGCCTCAAGGCTCAGGTGCTTGAATTGGTGGAAGGTCTGGCCGCCGGAACCCGTCGCTGAATTACAGCCGGTCAGCGAGCGCCTGACGTCGCGATCGAACCTCCTCATCCTGATGGCCATCGAGCGCTTCAAGGATCTCCTTCGCCGCCTCAACATCTCCAATCTGCAGGTAGGCCTCTGCAATATCCAATCTAGCCGCTGGATCATCGTCCTCGGCAACCACGATATCGCCCTCAACCGGGTCCGCCGGAAGTAGGTCGAGATCGCTATCAGAATCCATGGGGGTGTCTTGGCCGCCGACCCCGTCGCGCTTCTCGTCTGATTTGAGCAACGCTTCCGAGTCCTGGGCAGGACTGACACTGTCGAACTCAAAGTCGATCCCGTCATCGACACCCTCGGTTGGAGAGGACACCTTTTTGGATGCCGTGGGGTGATCGACCGAAGTGTCCGGGCTGATCCCCCGTGTTTGCGGTTCGTCAGTCAGCTCGAAGGCGATACCATCGAAGTCGTCAGACACAGCCTCTGGCATCGGACGATCGGTCTCCTTTGGCTGTTCAGCCGTCTGAGCGACCCTTGTTTCTGGTGGGTTCTCTTCTCCCGGCAACGACGTATCGAGAGAAGCCGTCTTTGCACTCAGACTGGCAAGATGGGCAGCTTCAGGCGAACCTGAGTCTAGGGTCGTTTGCAGTTCCTCACTAAGCTTGGCGAATTCTGCGGTCTTACCTAGCGACTGATAGACCTCCAGCAACTTCAGTTTAAGATCCGCGCGGTTCGGGGCGCGCGATACGGCGTAACGAAGCGTCTCCTCAGCCTGTTTACCGCGACCATACGCCAAAAATATTTCAGCTTCGGTTAGGGGGTCGACATCCTCACTGTTGACTGCAACCCCACGCTGCGTTTCGATTTCCGTAACGAAACCCGCTCCGACACTGTCCGCCGGCTCAGGAGCAGGCGAAACCGCTGAGTCGGACGTTTCTGACCCCTCAGGGCGTGTGAAAAGAGAGCGCTTCATTTCGCTACGATCTTCCCGACGGGATCCTGCCCGCTCCGCGGGTCCTTGGCGTTTACGCCGCACCCGTAAAAGTACCCATAACAGGATCAGCAGAACCACCAGACCTGATAGCACGCTCAAATCCAGTCCAAGCACGGCACCATCGCCTGAGGACGGCGCGGCAACCTCACTTAGGAACGCGGTTATCCCCCCAAAGAGTCCCGCAGTAACCTGCTTCACCCAATCCAGGCTGCGACCGGGGTCCTCCCAGGGAGGAGGTATTTGCTGCGGGGTTTTGGTAGCGGCCAGCCCCACTACCGGGTCTGATGCCTCGGGCTCGGGTACCGCCTTTTGCGCAGGCTCACTTGCAACACCTTCAGAGCCCACAGCGGGGGTGGGCGCAGGGGTAGCTGCAGGCTTGGAGCGCTCGGCCTGTGCGGCGGCCATCATCTCTTGCGCTTTCTGCATCTGTTCGAGCTGCTGCTGCGCAAGGGCGAGCTGGGTTTCCTGAAGCTCGATTAACTGCATCGTTTTTTCCAACTGCCGCTCAAGAAGCATGACCTGCTGCGTCAACGCCTCATTTTCAACGACCTTGCCGCCCAGGGCTTCCTCGATGAGCCCCATACGGTCACTGAGCGCGTTTAGGGCGTCATCACGCTGCCCGAAAGACTCCGCACCGACAGGATTCGTCACGGGCTCCAACGATTGATCGGACGTCACGACAGCCACGGTGTCACCCGCGGCAGAGGCATCCTCTAAAACCCGCTCCACACTTATTGATTCGCCAGGCGACACAATCCGCAGCACGTACTCGCTCGCTATCGCTGTCGCGGGGCCCTGCCCTGCCGTCAGATTATCGACCTCCGTCCAGGTTGCCGTG
>JAYNKS010000074.1:4179-8161 GCA_038111345.1 Gammaproteobacteria bacterium
GACCAGGTGACGCTCATATATCTCTGCCGCGTCCGCGGGGGCTTTGGTCTGCATGAATCGCTCGGAGGGTACATGTAGATACGCCCCCGCCTTCAGCAGATTCATGTTTTCATCGATGAACGCATCCGGATTGTCGTCAAACAACGCCACCATACGTTGCTTCACCGACAGCGCTTCGTTAACAGTGACGGCTCGAGCGATCCCCATCAGGGTATCGCCCTCACTCACAGGCCCGTACCGTTCTCCCGGATAAACGGTCTCTCGAGCGCTCGCGGGCACAATCGCCCCACCAGCAGACGGGGGTGAAGCAACGCCCTCCTCTTGAAGGTCGATCGGATCCAGCATCGCGGTGTAATCCCGAAACAACCGCTGATCCTGATACTGAAAATCAATCAGAAATCTCAAAAAGGGCGTGGTAACAGGACGAGCCGTCGACAGGATAATCCTCGGAGGAAGCGAATCGCGGTCCAGTCGAAATTCAAGATCTGACAACGACGGATCGTATTCAAGCCCCGCGTCACGATGCGACTGCCGGGAGGCGAGGCTCACGGTCATAACGCCCTCCGACCCAGCTGAGGCCATGTCAATCATGATCTCGGCCTGAAGTGGCTGGTTTAGAGAGGAGTTGACCTTTAGCTCAGTGAGTTCAAGCGCATAAATGGTCGGCGATAACAGTATTAGCACGGCAATGCACAACACACCGCGGGCCTTCGAGTGCAGCGGAGCGATGCAGAAGTGGCGCTTCATGGCGTCTAGAGCCGGACCTCGACGAACATGGCTTGATTATACGCGGACCCCGAAAGTCAATTACCGGTCCCTCGTGGTACGCGCATCAGGTCGAAACGCAAACTATCGGATCGAGAGGACCTCAGCGATCTGGATGCTGTTAAGGGCGGCGCCTTTTCGAATGTTGTCTGAAACCACCCACATACAAAGGCCTCGATCGCAGGAGATATCCTCGCGTATCCGACCTACAAACACCGGATCCTCATCAGCCGCATCCGAAACCGGGGTCGGGTAGCCGCCCGGAGCACGATCGTCAATAACCTTGACCCCCGGCGCCCGCTGCAGAAGTTGCCGGGCTTGATCGGCTGTGATCTTATCCACTGTCTCGATGTGGACGGCCTCGGAATGTCCGTAAAAGACCGGCACACGAACCGTCGTCGGATTAACCGCGAGATCAGGATCCCCTAAAATTTTTTGCGTCTCCCAGACCATCTTCATTTCTTCCCGTGTGTAGCCATTTTCCTGAAAGGTATCGATATGCGGGATGACATTGAAGGCAATCTGCTTGGGCATCACGGCAGGACTGATCGGCTTCGCGTTCAATAACGCCGCAGTCTGGCCGGCGAGTTCCTCGATCGCCCGGCGGCCAGCGCCCGAGACCGCTTGATAGGTGGCCACATTGATCCGTCGAATTCCAACAGCGTCGTAGATGGGCTTCAAGGCAACGACCATTTGAATGGTCGAACAGTTTGGGTTGGCGATTAATCCCTCGTGATTCTCGAGCGCCTCCGGATTCACTTCCGGGACCACAAGCGGAATCCGGGGATCGGTACGAAAGTGAGAGGTATTGTCGATCACGACACAACCCGCATCGACGGCTTTCGGTGCAAACTCTGCCGATACGGTGCCGCCCGCTGAGAAGAAGCTAACAGGCGTCTGCGAAAAATCAAAAGTCGCCAGATCCTGGATACGAACAGCCTTGCCTCGAAACATCACCACCTTTCCAACTGATCGCTCACTGGCCAGAGGAAACAGTTGGGCGACCGGGAACTTCCTTTGCTCGAGGAGCTTGATCATGGTCTCCCCGACCGCCCCGGTGGCTCCCACCACAGCCACGTTAATTGCGGCTTGCGTTGTCATTACGCCTTCTCCAAAGTCGAGCGGGTTTCGTTCAATGTGTACTGAAATCGGGGTACAGCCATGGAGCCTCTTTTGCCCGCCTCTCTTCGTAACGGGTAATCTCCTCCTCATGCTGTAAGGTCAGAGAAATATCGTCGAGCCCTTCCAGCAGACACATCTTCTTGAACTGGTCGATCTCGAATCGATACACGTTCCCGTCTTCAGAAGTGAGGGTCTGTGCCTCGAGATCGACATCCATAGTGAAGGCGCCTTTTTCTTGGTCGCGGGCAAAAAGCCAGTCAACATCCGCCAGAGGCAACGCGATCGGTAACACACCATTCTTGAAACAGTTGTTATAGAAGATATCGGCGAAACTGGCAGCGATAACGGTCCGAATACCGAAGTCGCGCAAAGCCCATACGGCGTGTTCGCGCGAGGAGCCGCACGCAAAGTTCTCCCGGGCCAGAAGAAAAGTACCCTTCCGATAGGGCTTCTGGTTCAGGACAAAATCTGTGTTGAGGGGACGATCGCTGCAGTCCTCACCGGGCTCACCTTGATCCAGATATCGCCATGCGTCGAAAAGGTTGTCGCCAAACCCTGATTTCTCCACAGACTTCAAAAACTGCTTGGGAATAATGGCATCGGTATCGATGTTGTTACGGTTTATCGGGATGACCACGCCCGAATACTTAACAAATTTTTCCATGTCCTCTTCCTTTTAAAGCTGATTGGGGTCAACGAAATGACCGGCCACCGCAGCTGCTGCCGCCATTGCCGGGGAGACCAGATGAGTTCGCCCCCCGTAGCCTTGCCGGCCTTCGAAATTACGGTTAGAGGTCGCGGCACAACGCTCCCCGGGCTCGAGCCGATCGGCATTCATCGCCAGGCACATCGAGCAGCCGGGTTCACGCCACTCGAAACCGGCCTCAATGAAGATCTTATCCAGACCCTCTTCCTCGGCTTGCTTTTTGACCAGGCCGGATCCCGGCACCACCAAGGCCTGTTTCACATTGCCTGACACCCGACGACCCTTTGCAATGATCGCCGCCGCCCGCAGATCTTCGATCCGCCCATTCGTACACGCGCCGATAAAGACCTTGTCGACAGAGATAGAGCTGATCGGCGTGCCGGGTTTCAGATCCATATACTCCAATGCCCGAGACCAGCCCTCTCGCCTGCCTTCGTCAGGCGCATCCTTTGGGTTGGGGATCACGTCATCGACGTTAGCGACCATTTCTGGTGACGTTCCCCAAGTAACCTGAGGTCGAAGGGAACTAACATCGATGTGATGCTCGACATCAAACTGGGCGTCTGCATCAGAGACCAATCCAAGCCATGCCGTGGCCGCGGTCTCAAAAAGCGGTCCATCCGGAGAAAAAGGACGTCCCTTGACATAGTCGATGGTTTTTTGATCGACCGCAACGATACCCGCTCGCGCACCGGCCTCAATAGCCATATTACACAGGGTCATCCGCGCCTCCATGGAGGCATCGCGAACCGCAGAGCCGGCAAATTCAATCGCAAATCCGGTACCGCCCGAGGTGCCGATATGGCCGATGACCGCAAGAATCATGTCTTTCGACGCCAGACCCTCGGAGAGCTTGCCCTCTAGGGTCACTCGCATATTTTTCATCTTACGAGCAACCAAACACTGGGTCGCGAGCACATGTTCAACTTCCGACGTGCCGATTCCAAAAGCCAGGGCCCCCAGTGCGCCATGGGTAGCGGTGTGGGAATCACCGCAGACGATGGTCATCCCCGGAAGCGTGGCCCCCTGCTCAGGTCCAACGACGTGGACGATGCCCTGTCGCGGATCGGACATATCAAATTCAGTAATACCGAACTCGGCGCAATTCCGGTCCAGCGTCTCCACCTGCAAACGCGACACCGGGTCATCGATTCCAGCGCTCCGGTCCGTGGTGGGCACGTTGTGATCGGCCACCGCGAGATTGGTCACCAGCCGTCTGGGTCTGCGCTCGGCGTCCCGAAGCCCCGCAAAGGCCTGCGCGGAGGTGACCTCGTGCAACAACTGCCGGTCGATATAAATCAACGCCGTGCCGTCGTCCGCCTGGCGGACCAGGTGATCTTCCCAAAGCTTGTCGTATAAGGTTTTTCCAGTCATGTTCCGCTCCTTGAG
>JAYNKS010000075.1:0-266 GCA_038111345.1 Gammaproteobacteria bacterium
GTAATGCCATCAACCGTACCAAATGGGGATGTCGCCACACAGGTGAATATCTGTCGCTTCTGGACAGCACGGCCTCTTTGCGCGAGACACATCCCAATCTTGTACTTGCTGGCTCCTCTGTAATTGATTTCGAGCCGCTGGTGACGCTTCGGACATTGATCAACTTTCACCCGTTTCAGTTAGATGCCTGCGCTAGCGCAATGTACGTGAATCGCCGAGGAGCGCCGCATTCCAGGCAATATCGGATATTCGGTCTCAGGGAAAAA
>JAYNKS010000075.1:276-8066 GCA_038111345.1 Gammaproteobacteria bacterium
GTTCTAAACAATACGGGTTATTTAGCTTGCGGGAAAAGCTCAGGCTAATCTTCGCGATTACGAGGCTTTCGAGGCGCTCTACGAGCGAGCTATGGATCACCGAAACGAATTGGCCCTTGCTAGGCACCAAACCCTACACACCTAATTCGGGATTACCCCGTTCCACGGTGGATGAGGAAACCCAGGCCCGTTACCTATCCGAGTACTACCGAATTGCCCATTCGCTTGGCTTTGTCTCGCGCGTGTACTGGTGGCAGCTGGTCAACCCAGGCTATGGACTGATCGATCATCGGGACGGCACGATGCGAAAAATGCCGTCTTTTCACGCGTTCAAGAACTTACTGTCCGGGGAACCACTCTAGGTTCTTTTAATCAAGTCTTTATCTGCTCAACACCGCTCGCGCTACCGACAAGAAGCACGTCAGCTCGACGGGCGGCAAACAACCCATTCTCAACGGCACCCGCGAGAAGGTTGATCTTTGTCTCCATCGCGAGCGGATCCGTCAGATCAAGCTTCTTCACATCCAGAATCACGTTGCCGTTGTCCGTGGTAAATCCCTCGCGAAGTTCGGGCTGACCCCCCATCTTGATGAGTTTTCTCGCGACCAGACTTTGCGCCATCGGTATGACCTCTACCGGCAAGGGAAAAGATCCGAGATAAGGCGATAGTTTGGATTCATCCACGATACAGACAAAGCGACGGCTTGCGGAAGCCACAATTTTCTCGCGAGTGAGCGCGCCTCCACCCCCTTTAATCAAGTGCAGATGCCGGGTGGCCTCATCGGCTCCATCGACATATAACGAGAGATCGCCCGTGCGGTTAAGATCCAAAACTCTCAGGCTTATCGCGCGTAAACGCTCGGTGGACGCTTCGGAACTGGAGACCACTCCTTCGATCTTGCCCTTTATTTTTGCGAGTGCATCGATGAAAAAGTTGACCGTTGAGCCTGTTCCGACGCCCAGAATTTCACCTGACTCGATGAAATCGAGCGCAGCTTCAGCAACATGGCGCTTTTGTTGATCCTGGCTCAAGAGTAGACTCTCCTTGTGAGTCGAGAAGATAGTTCTGCCAATTCTCGCGACGGTTCCAGCAACGGCGGGTGCCCTCTTGGCTTTTCCAATACTACAGTACGATCTTTCATTTTATAGCCTCATGGACGAACTGACTGGATTTTTCAACTTGCCCGGAGAGGGGATCGTCGCTCAATTGAGAAATAAAGGAACGTCCTCGCTTTACGACAAGCAAGGGCTTCAATTTCTGATTCTGGACCGCAAGCGTCGGGGCGAAGACACGCAGGTCGCCGAGCAGGCTCTGGCCCGCATAAACGCATTACAGGGCAGCGCCGGGGTCCGCTTCATCGAAGCATAAAGATTGGCTTGCAAACCGGCTCAAGCGCAAACATTTCGCCTCTGTCATTAGGTGCCGTAATACGACCGATACCAGTCGACAAAACGCTGGATTCCCTCATCGACCTGAATACTGGGGCGATAACCGAAGTCTTCTCCTAAAGCGCTCACATCGGCTTCCGTTGCCGGCACATCACCATCCTGCATCGGCAATAGATCCAGAACGGCTTTTTTGCCAAGCGACTTTTCCAGAGCCGATATATAGTCCATTAATTGGACACGGTGATTGTTTCCAATGTTGTACACCCGCCAGGGCGCTGAATGACTGCGATCAGGCTCGTTTGCCCCGTCGCTTCTACTCGCCGGGCGGTCGATGACCCGCACCACGCCCTCAACGATGTCATCCACAAACGTGAAATCGCGAACCATCTGACCTTTATTGAAAACCGGTATAGGCACGCCTTCAAGAATCCCTTTTGTGAACTTGAAGAGCGCCATATCAGGCCGACCCCAAGGTCCATACACGGTAAAAAATCGGAGCCCCGTGGCGGGTAACCCGTATAAATGGGCGTAAGCATGCGCCATCAGTTCGTTGGCTTTTTTGCTCGCGGCATAAAGCGATATGGGGTGATCGACATTGTCTTTTTCCGAAAACGGTAAACGGTCATTCGAACCATAAACAGAGCTCGATGATGCATAGACCAGATGGCTGACGTTCGACTGTCGACACCCCTCGAGGATGTTGCCAAAGCCCACAAGGTTCGCATCGATGTATGCCGCCGGGTTTTCTATCGAATAGCGAACGCCTGCCTGAGCCGCTAGATTTACAACGACGTCAAACGATTCTTTTTTAAACAAATTTGCTATCGCCGAACGATCGGCAATGTCCATACGTCCAAAATTAAAATCTTTTTGCTCTGTCAGACGCGAAAGCCGTGCTTCCTTGAGTGAGACGTCGTAGTAATCGTTCAGATTGTCGATACCGTCAACCTGATCACCACGATTCAGTAATCTTTGGGCCAGGGTAAAACCGATAAACCCAGCGACTCCCGTAATCAAGACACGCAAACTGTTTTCTCCCCTAAGATATTCTTGAACGCCATCACGAACCGATTAGAACGACGACATCGCGTCTTGTCTCTTTGCTGTCCGTCTCTACACCCAGCCGCGCAGCCAATACACGAAGAGCCCAATCTTCTCACGAATGAGACTCTCCGCCTTTTTCAGGTTTCCAAGAGACGGCCACCAATCGAGCAGGGTGGGCTGGGCGAAATCGACCACCGTGATCGCCGCCGTCGAGGCAACTACCTCAAAGCCTACTTTCTCAAACACCCCAACGGCTCGGGGCATGTGTAACCCGCTCGTTACCAGAAGAATACGATCGACTCCGAGGCCTCCCAGCACTTGTCGTGTTTCCAAGCCATTCTCGCGGGTATTTCGGCTCTTGGTTTCGATAAGAATAGCCTGCCGAGGAACGCCCATTTCTTCAAGAATGCTTTGGCTGTACACGGCTTCCGCCTCGAGACCTTCCTGCGGAAAGACATTGCCACCAGCAATCATGATCATCGGCGCCTTACCGGCACGGTAAAGCCGGAACGCATGCAAAAGCCGGTTACCGTTTATTTGGCTTTCGGCGCGAGGCGTACTTGGGATTCCCACATCCCCCCCAAGAACCACGATGGCCCCAGCGGAAGGTGAATCTATCGCTGAGATCGCGGGATACTGCTGCTCATGGGAGCGATACAGCATCGTGGACAAAGGAGATGCCCCAACGCCCAAAATGCCGAGCGACAAAAAAATCAAGAAGGCGCCCTTCCATCGCTTGCCGAACAGCACCAACAACAAGGCGGCCAGCAAGAAAAGCAGGCTAAGGTTGAAAGGATATAGAAGCTGCGGCAGTAACTTGGACAGCGTTATCCAATCAGGCAAGCAGGTCTCCTAGATTTTGATACGGCATTTCACTCGGAAGCGATATGAGACAAAACCGTGATTAAAACGCAGTGTTTTGAGCGCGGCCAACGCGGATCAATCTATTCGCCTTCCGAGAGACTCACTTTCTCGATCACGATATCGTCTACCGGGACGTCCTGATGATAACCGGCGTTACCCGTTCGCACCGCAGCGATCGCTTCAACCACATCCATTCCTTCGGTTACTTTCCCAAAAACGGCATATCCCCAGCCCTGCGGATCCTTTGCGGTGTGATCTAGGAAAGAATTGTCCTTGAGGTTAATGAAAAACTGAGACGTCGCGGAATGCGGATCGTTGGTTCGCGCCATACAGATCGTCCCTGTCAAATTTTTAAGGCCATTATCCGCTTCGTTCTGAATGGGTGCATTGGTCGGCTTTTCTCGCATACCGCTTTGCATGCCACCGCCCTGAATCACAAACCCAGGAATCACACGATGAAAAATGGTGCCCTCAAAATGTCCGCTCTTCACGTACTCGATAAAGTTTGCCACCGTGATCGGCGCTTTTTCAGCGTCTAACTCAAGCTTAATGACGCCTTTTGAGGTAACCATCTCGACCATAACTTTGTCTCCTAACTGAGTGGAGGCCAATCCCGCCGCGGAGAACAAAAACCCCGCTAGCAGAAACGCTCCGATTGCTTTGATTTGAATGAGATTACAAACACGCATAACCGACCCTTATGCCTCGCCTGCCATCTTGAGAATACACTTCCATTCGCTGGCCGTTACCGGCAAGATCGACAGGCGGTTGCCTCGCTGCACCAGGCGCATGTTTGAAAGTCTTTTCTCTTCTTTCAGTGAGGCGAGCGAGACATTTTTTTTGAATTTTTTTTTAAATTTCACGTCCACCATCATCCAGCGAGGGTTTTCTGGTGTGCTTTTTTCATCAAAATACTTCTGCCCAGGCTCAAAAGCGGTGTGATCCGGATAAGCAGCGGAGGCAATTTCCATGATGCCAACAATGCCAGGCTCCTCGCAATTGGAGTGATAAAAAAAAGCGAGATCGCCTTTTTTCATGGCATCGCGCATGAAATTACGCGCCTGATAATTCCGGATGCCATCCCAGTGCTCAGTCTTACGGGGCATTTTCCGGAGGTGATCGATCGAGAACACATCCGGCTCACTCTTCATTAACCAGTAATTCATGAATTAGCTCTTTTCGTCCGCTCGGATGCGTCGGATCCCTCGACTGAGACCGGTTTTTTCGTCAACCTCGATCACCACGCCGCACACAGACGCCGATCCATTGGCGACTTCAAAACGCTCGGGAATACGCTCCACAAAGCGTTTCAGAACGCCTTCTTTTTCCATTCCGATCACAGAATTGTAACAGCCCGTCATTCCCACGTCGGTGATGTGGGCCGTCCCGTTAGGCAACACACGCTCGTCCGCGGTGGGTATGTGTGTGTGCGTGCCCACGACCGCGGACGCCCGGCCATCCAGATGCCAACCCATGGCCACCTTCTCGCTGGTGGCCTCGGCATGAAAATCCACGAGCACCACATTAACGTCAGGAGGCTTTTTCTGCAGCACGCGGTCCACACATATAAATGGACAATCAAGCGTCGGGTGCATAAACACCGTCCCCATCACGTTCAATACGCCTACCTTGATTCCGTTCGTCGCGGTTGCGACAAACCAGCCACTCCCTGGCGTGCCCTCAGGATAGTTATGAGGTCGCAGCAGGCGAGGCTCTTGTTGTATGAGATCAAGTGCTTCGCGCTTATCCCAGATGTGATTGCCTGAGGTGAGCACATCGATTTCGCTATCCTGAAGAAATTCCTCCAAGACACTCTCGGTGACACCAAATCCTCCGGCGGCATTCTCCGCGTTCACCACAGTGAGATCCGCCTCGGCGTCGTCCCGCATCTCGGGCAGAAATTTCTTAAGCGCTCGGCGACCCGCTTTGCCGACCACGTCTCCTATGAACAATATCTTCATGTTTTAACCCTCGCGATTTACCCCTGCTGCCGACAGCGATCGAAATCCGATATCTGTGAGGATTCCATCGAGGGGAATATCCCAATGGTCTACATCCAGCTGCTCCACTCGCTGGAACTCATGCGCCACCCCAATAAGCCTGGGTCGGCGCCACGCCCGTCGCGTGAGACTGACCGCCAGGGTCGCATCATAAAAACCACCTCCCATTCCCACCCGACGACCGGAATCATCAAACGCCACCAGCGGCATAAGAAGCCAATCGATCTCTATCGGATCTTTTAGTTCACGCTTGTCATGAAAGGGGATGGGGATATCAAATCGACCTCGGGTGAGAGGCTCGTTCGGATAGTAGCGGGCAAAACGAACCCTCGGTCGCAGCGTTTCAAAGATAACAGGCAGATACCCCTCGACACCGCGGCTGATCAACTGGTCAAGGCCTGGTATCGGATCGATCTCACCATCATTTGCAATGTAGGCGCCGACTCGACGCGGTCGGGACAGCGCCAAAAGGGAAATCAGATGCGCGTGCAGATTCGCGTTCGCCTGAGCGCGCGCCTCACGGGTGAGACCACGGCGACGAGTACGCATTTCGGCGCGCAGTTCGCGCTTTTGATTTCTGATCGGCATAAAGAAAAAGCACCACCCGCGAATGCCGCAACTCCCCGGGGTACCTTGAACCTAAGGGTTCAAGTGGGGACCGCTACGACGCCTTAAGGCTTTCCCGTCAAAAGCGGGACATGCACAACGGCGCCTGCAAAACGATCCCCGGTCTGTGATACAGGTTCTAAGGGATTGGCGAAGAACTGCCAACACCGCAGGCGGTGCCATCAATATTTTATCGGATAAAAGGTGTCTGCAACCTGCACATCGATCGACCGGTTACCGGTCTAGGCCGAGGTCACTTGAGCAATGCTCTCCCGCAGCGCCCGAATTCGATCCAAGACGCTCTCGTCCACCCCTGCCGCCGGCTCTGCCTTGGATGTCAGAAGTTCATTCGCCATGTTGAGCGCTGCCAGCACGACCGTATGCTCAACACCGATCACTTTACTTTGAGCCTGAACCTGTTTGAGCTGCTGGTTAAGATAATCTGCGGCGGCCTCAACCGCGCTTCTCTCGCCCGGCGCGCAGGCGATGGTGAAGTCGCGCTCGAGGATCCGAACCTTAACGCCTTCTTTTGACATAGTGCCCCGGTCGACTATGCGCTATGAAGCCTGCGAGCTTCGCAAACGGTCAACCACCAGGTCAATCCGTCTTTTCGCCTCAAGGTTTCGCGTGATCAGATCTGCCTTTTCGGCGGCGAGGGTTTGCTCGGCTTCGCGCAATTGCTCATTCTCAGCCCTGAGATTGCTACAGGTCTGCACGAGACCATCCAACTGGGTGGCGAGCGCTTCGATTTCATCGATCAAGTGCTCGCTGGGATTATTTGCCATGGCGAGTGCCTCCTCCTCCGATTCTGGGCGTCTCGATATAAATCCATTGACACCCGGCAGATCCGCGTCTTTGGACGCTCGCAGCCAATAATATGGCTGTAACCTACGGCGGTCAATGACAGTCTCTTACAGGCGACGGTTATAATTTGCCATCGTTTTTTCGTCTTTTAGTCCTATGAAAACCACTTCGCCCATCGCGATGGACGGCGCGTTCTACCGGCAATTCGCGGGTCTTTTGCTTGAAGAACTGCCGGATTACTCGGCGGCAGAAATCCAGGGCATGCTTACCGGTCTCACCTGCATCGGGGTCACAGAAGCCCAATACGACGCCTGGCGCCCAATACTGACCGGGGAAGAAGATGCATCCCTTGACAGTAAACGCCTGCGCGATGCGCTGAGCGGACTCATGGCGCTGATTGAAAAATCGCTTAAGGGTCAGGATTTTTCATTCCGACCCCTTCTTCCTCCCGATTCAGACACGATTAGCGATCGCACACAGGCGTTGGGAGACTGGTGCTATGGATTCGGGCTCGGACTGCATTGGAGTGGCACCCTTGACGCTGAGCATCTTGAGCCTGACGCAAAAGATGCGATTGATGACATCGCCGAGCTGGCACATGTCGATCCCAATTCAGCCGACGCGGACGATGAAAAAGCGCTGGCTGAGCTCGAGGAATATCTTCGCGTTGCGACCCAGCTGATTTTTGAATCAACGGGACTATCCGAAACACACATCAAGAGTCACTAAGGATATGAGCACGGCTAAGGAATACGCCCGGCGACGACAAGACCTGATGCGCCAGATTGGCGACGGCATAGCGGTCGTGCCCAGCGCTCCGATCTCTACCCGAAACGGCGATGTCCATTATCGCTATCGAGCCGACAGCGACTTCTTTTATCTCACTGGGTTCAACGAACCGGAATCGGTAGCCGTTCTCGCACCGGGTCGAAGCGGTGGCGAATTTCTTCTGTTTTGTCGAGAGCGTGACGCTACGCAGGAGATGTGGGACGGAAAACGCACGGGGCTTGAGGGCGCCGTAAAGCAGTTCGACGCGGATGACGCGTTTCCGATTGAGGATCTTGAGGATATCCTGCCCAGTCT
>JAYNKS010000076.1:0-2092 GCA_038111345.1 Gammaproteobacteria bacterium
GCGATATCAAGACTAATACAACTATGGTCGCAATGTAAGGGAGCATCGACATATACGAGGCGGGAATGCCAAGCCCGGCCGCCTGAGCGTTGAGCTGCAGGATCGTGATCCCGCCAAAAAGAACGGCTCCAAAAAGTACCCGACCCGGCCGCCAGCTGGCAAAAACCACGAGCGCGAGCGCAATCCAGCCCCTGCCGGCCGTCATGTTTTCCGCCCAAAGTGGCGTGTAAGCCAATGATAAGTAGGCGCCTCCGAGACCTGCCATGGCGCCACCAAACGCCACGGCCGCGTAGCGGATAAGGATTACCCGGTAACCAATGGCGTGGGCAGATTGATCCGAATCACCCACCGCCCGCAGGACCATCCCCCAGCGGGATCGGCCCAGAAACCATGATGTTACTAAGAGAATAGCAATAGCGACGTACACCAGGGGATCATGACCAAAAAGGACCCGCCCAATGATCGGAAGGTCGGTCAGCCAGGGAATGTGAATCCGCTCAATCTGCTCGATAGTGCGGCCGACATACTCAAGCCCAAAAAGCGCTGATAGCCCCGTACCAAAAATGGTCAGTGCCAATCCTGTGGCCACCTGATTGGACAGCAGCGTCAGGGTCAGAAAGCCGAAGATCAGTGATGCAAGTGCCCCGGCGGTCACTCCCGCGACGACACCAAGGAGCGGCTGGCCGGTTAGCGCTACTGCCGCAAACCCGAAGACCGCGCCGATCAGCATCATGCCTTCCACACCCAGGTTTAAAACCCCTGACTTTTCGCATACGAGTTCACCGGTCGCGGCAAAAATCAGCGGCGTCGCGGCCGTCATCATGGTCATGATGGACGCGATGATGAGTTCGGTCATGATGCGCTCGCCTGTGAATGGACCCGCGTGATGCGGTAGCGCGTCAGAAGATCAAAGGCTAACAGGTAAAACAAGATGATGCCTTGGAACAATCCGGTCACCGCTTTGGGCAGCCCCGCCGAGATTTGCGCTCCTTCGCCCCCGATGTATGTGACAGCGATCGTGATGCCGGCCAGCAACACGCCAATGGGATGCAGTCGACCGAGAAATGCGACGATGATCGCGGTGAATCCATAGCCGGGTGAGATCTTGGGCATGAGCTGACCGATAGTGGAGGCGGCTTCCATTACGCCCGCGAGGCCGGCCAATCCTCCGCCGATTAAAAGCGTGCTCCAGATCATTCGTTGCTGGCCGATGCCGGCATGGCGGGCGGCCAACGGCGCTGAGCCAAACACGCGGACATGAAAACCAAAGCTTGTTTTTTGAAGCACGAACCAGGCGATGAAAGGCACCGCGAGCGCAATCACGGTGCCCAGATGCACCCGATAGCCGGCAACGATCATCGGCAGCAGGGCAGCATCGGGAAACATGCGCGTGCCCGGAAAGCCCCAGCCCTGCGGGTTTCGCCAGGCGCCCTGCACCAGATGAATCAGCAACAGCTCGGCGACGTAGACCAGCATGAGCGAGACGAGGATTTCGTTTGCGTTAAATCGGGTCTTCAGAAGCGCCGGAATCGCCGCCCAGGCCATGCCGCCCAACATGCCGAGCATGATCATCAGCGGGAGGATCATCGGTTTTGAGCTTTGATTAATATAAATGGCCGGTGCGCTGCCCAGAAGGGCGCCTGCAATAAATTGCCCCTCCGCTCCGATGTTCCAAACGCCCGCCCGAAAGCCCAGCGACAGTCCTGTGCCAATCAGAATTAACGGGCCGGCCTTTACCATCACCTCGGACAGGCCTGACCATGAGGTTAGCGGCTCAATGAAATAAAGATAAAGCGCCACGCCCGGTGCTTTGCCCATGGCGAGGAAGATAACGGCTCCGGTAATACCCGTCAGCGTCAGGGCGAGCACCGGCGAGAGCCAGGCGGCACTGGCGGAGGAGGTGGCTCGGGCTTCGAGCCTAAGCATGTGAGACCTGTTGTGCAGGTGAGGCGCTGGCACCCATCAGAAGGCCTACGGCCTCGGTGGTTACGCTGTGCGCCGGCTGTGGTTCTGAAAGCGTGCCCCGGGAAATCACGGCGATGCGATCCGACAAGGCGAAAATCTCATCTAAGTCCTGTGAGATGACCAGGGC
>JAYNKS010000076.1:2102-4221 GCA_038111345.1 Gammaproteobacteria bacterium
GACCAGGGCACCGGCCCCGGCGCTGACCAACGCCTGAATTTCGTCGTGAATGGCCGCAGCGGCTCCCGCGTCGACCCCCCATGTCGGTTGTGACACAACGACCAAATTCGGTTTTTGCAGGATCTCCCGTCCGACAATAAATTTCTGCAGGTTTCCGCCCGACAAGCTTTTGGCCAGCGCGTCTTTGCCGGTGGCGCGGACATTGAAGCGTTTCAGAATGTCGTCTGTGAACTGGCTCACGGCATCCCAGCTGATTAGGCCTTTCGTGCTGAAGCCCATTCGTTTTGCTGAGGTGAGGAAACTGTTCTGAGTCAGACTTAGATCCGAAACGGCGGCCTGACCGATTCGCTCCTCCGGCACAAACACCGCGCCCAGCTGGCGACGATCCATCGGGCGCATTCGCGTGGCGTCGGTAGATCCGATCTTGATGGTTCCCGACTGCGGGGCTCCGGTTTCTCCGGAGAGCGCGGACATGAGCTCGGTCTGTCCGTTGCCGGCGATACCGGCAATGCCGACGATTTCTCCGGCCTTCACAGTCAGATTGATTTCCTGGAGATCGGTGCCATGAAGCTCGCCGGATCGCACCGAAAGATGGTTAACCGAAAGGCGTGTTTCTGATGCCGCCTGCCCGCTACGCCCTCTTGCGGATTCGACGCGTCGCCCGATCATTTTTTCAGCGAGCGATTGAGCTGTCTCCTGCGCGGGCACGCAATCGTCTACCCTTTTGCCACCGCGCAGGATCGTCGCTCGATCACAAAGTGCCCGGACTTCCTCAAGTTTGTGGCTGATGTACAGGATCGACCGGCCCTCACCGGCGAGCTTTCGAAGCGTAGCGAACAGGATGTCCGTCTCCTGCGGCGTTAGCACGGATGTGGGCTCGTCAAGAATGAGCAGTTTGGGATCCTGCAGCAGACAGCGAACAATCTCGATACGCTGACGTTCGCCCATCGAGAGGTCATAGACATAACGATCGGGATGAAGTTTCAGGCCATATTGCTCGGCGGTGTCGTTCAGTCGGCGGCGGAGCGTCTGAAGGTCCTGGGGGGGTAGGGCGAGGGCAACATTCTCAAGCGTGGTCATCGACTCAAAGAGGGAGAAATGCTGGAACACCATCCCGATGCCGAGCGCTCGTGCGCTGGCCGGATTATCGATACTGACGATGCGATCGTTCCACCGGATCTCACCTGCATCGGGTCGCAGCACCCCGTAAATCATTTTTACGAGAGTGCTTTTGCCGGCGCCGTTTTCCCCCAGCAGCGCGTGGATCTCCCCGGGAACGATGCTGAGGTCTACATTGTCATTCGCGATGCAGCCTGGAAAGCTTTTGCAGATTCCTCGTAAGTTTAGGAGTGATGCCATCATTGAGGATAGTAATGTGTTCGATACATGAGTCTACCGGCGGACGGCGGACTCATCGCTCACCCTGTGGGCTCTATTTGTGTGACCACTTGTAACGGGGACCTTCTCCCTGTGCTCTTCATAATACCGACTTAGCAAGATTGGCAGGTGGGCTAGAAGGCTAATCAGATCTTCGGAGGCCCGGGCGGCTGTCTCAGCCTCGTGAGTCTCAAAAAACCGTAGCCCCGCCTGAAGTTGATTTTTTAGAGACCGAAGAAAATGAGTTGCTCTTTTTTCCAAAGCGGATATCTGTCCTGCTACGCTGAGGAGCTTCCCCTTTGGCGCAGACTCAATATCAGATAGTTCTTTCCACAATTCATCCAGGAGCGCTGCATGTTCTACCGCCGCGGCGGTACTACGCGCACGGCGGATCTGATCTGGAAGTTCATTGGGTTTTCGGTCGGCGTTGAAGAGGCCCAGCGCGTGCTGCCAAAGCTCCTCCAGAGCATCTCCCATGATCAGGTCAATGACGGTCTTCTCAAAAAAAGCGCGCATCTCCAAGCGAGTATGAGCGATCAGCAAGCTCTCGCCGTGGGCTATACGATTAGCAAAAACAAGCTCCTCTGACAGGTCCCGGATAATTTGTAATTCATTTTCGGCCTCCACGACGGAGTAGGTATAACTCACCCATTTTTTGTAGAAATTTTTAAGCGTGATGGGTTTGACACCCTCGGCAGAGTAAGCAATTCCCCAAAAATCCCCAAGCGAAAGGCGTCGAATA
>JAYNKS010000076.1:4231-5403 GCA_038111345.1 Gammaproteobacteria bacterium
ATCATCATCCAGAAGCCCTGCTCTGGATTGTTGTGCTCAACACGGTCTGATAATTCATAGAGCGAGTTGTTTTTGGAGGAATCGTCGGCAAGGGGTCCCGCAGTAGTAAAAACATCTTGTTCCAGTCGTCTCTTAGCGATAAGTTCAGAGACGTACGCTTGGCCAGATTTACCTTTCTTACTGAAAAGCGTTTCAAGACTGCTGATGACCGTTCTGGCGAACCTGGCCTGGCCACATAGGTAGATCGATCCTTGGTACTCCGCGACAAGAGAATATATCTCGTCTTCGGCTACACTCGATATGAGGCGGTCAACATAACCCCTCGGCGTCTGGTAGCTATTTAAGCCCCCGATCGTTCCTATCAACCCTTGGTCGACCCTTGAGAAAATAGCGTGGACCGTTAGGTTGCCTGCTCGTGACTGATCGTCGATTTCAGTGCGGAACGGCAGTTCATCTGGAGAGCGGGCAGAGTAAATAAGCAGGTTTTTTGTCGCTGTAGAAACTTGTGAGCGCGCTTGCCAGAAGCCTCGAAACGGAGCAATGCCCGAGCCAGCGGCAAACATGACCACAGGGGTATTTGGATTATTCGGCAAAGAAAAATGAAGAGGAGAAATTACTCGAGCGAGACATTCAAGCTCTTCATCACCCGTCTCTCGAGTGAGATACGTGGTTGCGGTGCCCTGATGCAGTGAAGGCTCTTCATTCACCGAAAGACCTTGGTAACGTACCACTGTCATAACCAGATCGATACGATCTGGGGGTGAATCTAACGCTGGAGCGGATGCGATTGAATAGACACGCGGTCTCATGGGGTCAATGAACGAAGAGAGGTTTTCTGCTTCCCAGGGTTTTGCTTGCACTAGGCGGCGCACATCGAAGTTCTGGGAGCCTGCAAGGCGGACGGCATCTGCTAATTCGAGACGGTCTTCGTGTCGGGACTCGATTATTTCTCGAAGTTTTGCGGAGGCAGATAGATGCTGGAGTCGTTTAGCTGCGATCCGAGAGAGTGGTCGGATCTCCGCGTAATTTAAGAACTCATAGATTGAGATCGAGTGGCGATCCTCAAGGCCCAGCGTGCACAGATAATCTCGCCAGGCACCGGTCAAATGAATCTTTGCATCGTGGCCGCAGTTTAGAGTTCCGATAGTTTTCTGTACAAGAGAGGGTACAGC